>NZ_JAAGPB010001021.1:0-893 GCF_017104585.1 Burkholderia sp. Ac-20392 | reverse complement strand
CCAGCACGATCCGGCCCCGCGCCGCGAAGTTGCCGACGTCCGCGACTGGATGCTCGCCGAAGCGGCCGATTGCGATACCGCGATGCGTGCGCACGACCCGACTTCGGCGTAAGCCGGCGCAACGTCGACGAACGAAGCGGCCCGCCGCCGGACGCTCCCGCCCCACTCCCCGCACCCCGCGTCGCATTCCCTGCACGCATGCCAACCTGACCGAATGATCGCTTGAGCGACGGCGGGCCCGATCGTCTAATCGGATCGAGCGCGGCCGTCTTGCCGCGCGCCTTCATCCGGAGACACGCATGACCCCGATCGAGCAGGAAGTCCGCCGCCGCTGGCTGCCCGTACTGGCCGGCGGCCTGATCATGGGCGCCGCGCTCGGCATCCGCCACGTGCAGGGCCTGTTCCTCGCGCCGGTGTCGCTCGACCACGGCTGGTCGCGCGAGGCGTTCGGCCTCGCGCTGGCGCTGCAGAACCTGATCTGGGGCGTCGCGCAGCCGTTCACGGGGATGGTCGCCGATCGCTTCGGCTCGCTGCGCGTGATCGTCGCCGGGATGCTGCTTTACGCGGCCGGGCTCGTCACGATGGCGCACGCGGCGACCACCGGCATGTTCACGGTCGGCGCGGGGCTCGTGATCGGCATCGCGCTGTCGGGCTCGGCGTTCGCATCGATCTATGGCGCGCTGAGCCGCCTGTTTCCGCCCGACCGGCGCGGCTGGGCGCTCGGCGTCGCAGGCGCGATCGGCGGGCTCGGCCAGTTCTGCATGGTGCCCGTCGCGCAGGAACTGATCGGCGGCATCGGCTGGCGGCATGCGTTCATCGCACTGGCGCTCGTCGCGGCGCTGCTCGCGCCGTTCGCCGTGCTGCTGCGCGACCGGCCCGCGCAGGCGGCCGGG
>NZ_JAAGPB010001020.1:0-236 GCF_017104585.1 Burkholderia sp. Ac-20392 | reverse complement strand
AAAAAAAAAATATACAACACAACCAAATAACGTTCTCTTTCTTCTCCTCCTTTCCTTTTTTCTTTTTTCTTTCTTTTTTTCTTCTTTTTTTTTCTCCCTCTCCTCCCTTTTCTTCTTCTCTCTCTTCTCCTTCTTTTCTCCTCCCTTTTTTCTCTTTCCTTTCCTTCTCTCTTCCTTCTTTCTCTCTCCTTCCCTCCTTCTTCCCTCCTCTCCTCTTTTCCCCCCCTCCTCTTTTT
>NZ_JAAGPB010001019.1:0-1164 GCF_017104585.1 Burkholderia sp. Ac-20392 | reverse complement strand
GACGCCGGTGCCGGCCATGATCGCGGCGGGCGTCGCGAGGCCGAGCGCGCACGGGCACGCGATGACGAGCACCGCGACCGCGTTGAGGATCGCGGTTTCCGTGCCGGCGCCGGCGATCAGCCAGCCGACCAGCGTCAGCAAGGCGATGCCGAGGATCGCCGGCACGAACACCTCGCTCACGCGATCGACGAGCCGCTGGATCGGCGCCTTCTCGGCCTGCGCGGATTCGACGAGGCGGATGATGCGCGCGAGCGTCGTCTCCGCGCCGATCGCGGTGGTTTCGACGACGAGCGCGCCTTCGCCGTTGATCGAGCCGGCCGTGACGGCGTCGCCGTCGTCCTTCGGCACGGGCAGGCTTTCGCCGGTGATCAGCGATTCGTCGATGTGCGAGCGGCCCGACACGATCCGGCCGTCGACGGGCACGCGCTCGCCGGGACGGATGCTGACGCGGGTGTCGACACGCACCTGCGCCAGCGGTACGTCGCGCTCGACGCCGTGCTCGATGACGCGCGCGCGATCGGGACGCAACGCGTTCAACGCGCGGATCGCGTCGGTGGTCTGGCGCTTCGCGCGCGATTCGAGCCATTTGCCGAAGCGCACCAGCGTGACGATGACGGCCGATGCCTCGAAATACAGGTGGCCGGGATGCAGGGGGGCGCGCACCAGCATCCACAGGCTCAGCCCGTACGCGGCCGACGTGCCGAGCGCGACGAGCAGATCCATGTTGCCGGTGCGCGCCTTCACCGCATGCCAGGCGGCGCGATAGAAACGCGCGCCGTAGCCGAACTGGACGATCGATGCGAGCAGGAGCTGGAGCCAGCCGGGCAGCATCAGGTCGATGCCGAACGGCGCGACGAGCATCGGCGCGACGAGCGGTGCGCTCAGTACGGCGGACCAGATCACGAGATCGCGTTCGCGAATCGCTTCGAGGTGCTTGCGGGCGTCGTGGTCCTGCGCGGAGTGGGCTGATTGCGCGTCGATGCCGGCCGTGGCGCCGCTCGATGGCGCGACGGCGAGCGACGCACGGTAGCCGGCTGTGGTGACAGCCGCGATCAGCGTGGCGGCGTCGAGCGCGCCGGCGCCGTGCACCGATGCGCGCTCGGGAGATCGGAAGAGCGTCGGGCGGGGAAAGATGTATAGCCCGGTGTGTAGCTGCGTGTGTAG
>NZ_JAAGPB010001018.1:0-1163 GCF_017104585.1 Burkholderia sp. Ac-20392 | reverse complement strand
ACCACCGCCACGACGCGGCTGATCCAGCTGCCCGTGCGCCGTCAGCACCGGCTCACGGCCGATGAAGCCCATCGACGTCTGCATCGGATCGGGCTGGCGACGCTCGGCCTGGCCGGCGCCGCTGCCGCGCTTACCCTTCTCCTCGGACGGCGCCTTCAGACCGACGGTCGCCATCAGCTTGCGCACCTGCGCGTCGTCGAGCTCCTCCCAGCGACCGCGCTTCAAGCCGCGCGGCAGCGGAATCGGGCCGTGACGCGTACGGATCAGGCGGCTCACCATCAGGCCGACCGCCTCGAACATCCGGCGCACTTCACGGTTGCGGCCTTCGGCCAGCGCGACGTGATACCAGTGGTTCGTGCCTTCGCCGCCGCCGTCGCGGATGCGCAGGAAGTTCGCCGGGCCGTCATCGAGCTCGACGCCATGCAGCAGCTTTTGTCGCATGCCTTCAGCCAGCTCGCCGACGACGCGCACTGCGTACTCGCGCTCGACGCTGTAGCGCGGATGCATGAAGCGGTTTGCGAGGTCGCCCGAAGTCGTCAGCATCAGCAGACCTTCGGTATTGAAGTCGAGGCGGCCCACCGCGAGCCATTTCGCCGTCTTCATCGGCGGCAGGCGGTCGAACACCGACGGACGGCCTTCCGGATCCGCATGGCTGACGATCTCGCCCGTCGGCTTGTGGTACAGCAGCACGCGCGGCGGCTTGTTCGGCAGCTTGCGCTTGACCGGCTTGCCGTTGATTCGCACCTGGTCGGTCGGCATGATGCGCTGGCCGATGTGCGCGGGCTCGCCGTTCACCGACACGCGGCCGGCGACGATCAGTTCTTCCATTTCGCGGCGCGAGCCCATGCCCGCTTCCGCCAGCACCTTGTGAAGCTTCGGCGCGTCGTCGTCCGGCGACAGCACGCGCTTGTTCGCCGGCTGGCTGCGACCGCGACGCAGCATCGGCGCACGCACGCCGCTACCGCCCGCGGAGTTGTCCGCGTCGAATGCCGGCGACGTCACGTAGGCGAACAGTTCGTCCTGGGACGCATCGCCTTCCACCTTTGCCGCACCGCCCTCAGCCTTCGGTGCGCTGCTGCGACGACCCTGGCCGCCCTGGCTGCCCTGGGCCTTGGCCGCACCTTCGCGCTTGGCGGCCGGCTTGCGAGCGCCCTTGGCCGCCA
>NZ_JAAGPB010001017.1:0-1111 GCF_017104585.1 Burkholderia sp. Ac-20392 | reverse complement strand
TACGCGCCCCAGCGCCCCGCGCCGACGTCGGTCTGCGCGAACACGCGCATGCCGGGCGCGAAACCGTCGACGCCATCGCCGACCGCTTCGACCACCCCCGCCGCGTCGAAACCGATCACGAACGGAAACGTGTATTGCATGAATGCGCCGAGGTAGCCTTCGCGGCATTTCCAGTCGGCGGGATTGATGCCGGCGTAGGCAACGCGGATCAGCACGTCGCCGGGGCCCGGCGTCGGTGCCGGCACGTCGGCCATGCGGAAAGCGTCGGAATGACCGACGCGGTCGATCAACAGGGCTCGCATCTTCGTGTCTCCTGGGTTGTTTGTTGTCAGCTTGATGTGGGCTGCGCGTCAGTCCGCCGTATCGGCCAGCAGGCTCGACGCGAGCGGACAGAACGCATGCGAGATCGTATCGACCGTCCAGTCGGGGCTTTCGGCATCGAACCGGCGATCGACCCAACCCCAGTGATACGGATGCATCAGGTATTCGCCGAGGAGATCGCCGACGTGCGCGAACTCCTGCTGCCACACGTGCGTCCACGCGCCGGGCGTCTCGATCCGGCTCAGCCGCCAGTTGCGGATGCCGGGCATGAACGCGGGCATCTGCAGCAGTTCGCGCTCGAGCGCGGCGATCTGTTCCGCACCGGCCTGCGGCCGTACCCGCAGCATCAGCGTGCGCCATACGCCGTCGCGCAGCGCCGGTTCGCGCAAGCCGCCGCCGATCGCGCGGCATTCGGCGCCGTCGATCCGCGCGATGCCCGGCAGTTGCGCCAATGCGGCGAAATCCGCTGTGCCGTCGGCCGCCGACTCGTCGCGCAGCACGTCGAGCGTGTAGTCGCCCGCGCCCCAGCTGCCGTCCAGATTGCGTGCAAGTGCCACGCGTTTCGCGCCGGCCAGCGCTTGCGCGGCCTCGTGCAACGCATGTTCGATCGCGCCGGCATGGCAATCCGCCGACACGAATACCTGTGCCGTGTCATGCCGCATGGTCGACCTCCATCAGCGCGGGCAGCGGCGCATCGGCGTCCGTCATCACATGGCGACGGCGCACGTCGCACAGCGCGTCGACGGCCATCCAGAAGCCGACCACGTCGGCATCCGTCAACGCACGCATA
>NZ_JAAGPB010001016.1:0-1390 GCF_017104585.1 Burkholderia sp. Ac-20392 | reverse complement strand
CTTCAGGCAATCCTCCGCGCGCCAGCCGTGCAGCCAGTCGAGCGCGTCGTAGAACTGCGCCTGCGTGCGGCCGACCCAGAGCCCGTTGCGCACCTGCCGCTCGACGCCCTTCGCGTGATAGATCCGCCCCATCTCGCGCGCCGAATACAGCACGCGCGCGGTGCGCGGAATCCGCACGCGCTCGTACAGCGCGAACGCCGCTTCGAAATCGCCGTCGGTCTGTGCCACGGCCGCGCCGAGCGTCACCGCATCCTCGAGCGCCTGGCAGGCACCCTGCGCGATGTATTGCGTCATCGGATGCGCGGCGTCGCCGAGTACCGTCGCGCGGCCCTCGCTCCAGCGTTTGACCGGATCGCGATCGGCGGTCGCCCAGCGCTTCCACGACGTCGGCCGGTCGAGCATCTGCTTCGGCAGCGGATGGATGCCGTCGAAGTACGACAGCACTTCCTCCTTGCTCCCCTCGCGCACGCCCCAGGTTTCCTGTTCGCGGCTGTGGAACGTGACGACGAGGTTGTACTGCCGCCCGCCACGCAGCGGATAATGGACGAGATGGCAATGCGGGCCAGCCCACACGACCGGCGCATTGATCTGCAGATCCTGCGGCATGTTGTCGACGTCGACCACCGCGCGATACACGACGTGGCCCGTCACGCGATGCGCGTCGCCGATCAGCGCATGACGGATCGCGGATTTCACGCCGTCGCAGCCGATCACCGCATCGGCGCGATAACGTTCGCCGTGCTGGTCGGTCACGGTCACGCCGTTGCCGTCCTGCTCGAAGCTGCACACTTGCGTGCTCGTCCGGAATTCGATCAGCGGATGATCCTTGACCGCCTCGTAGATCGACAGGTGAATGTCCGCGCGATGAATCACCGCATACGGATTGCCGAAGCGCTCGCGGTACGCGGCGCCCGTATCGATGCGCGCAACCTCGCGCGCATCGACCGCATCCATCAGTTGCAACCAGTCGGTGAACACCGCCCGGCTGCGCGCGGCCTCGCCGACACCCAGCGCGTCGAGCGCGTTGAATGCATTCGCCGCGAGCTGGATACCCGCGCCGATCTCGCCGATCTGGTCTGCCTGTTCGAGCAGGTTCACGCGAATGCCCTGGCGCGCGAGCGCGAGCGCCGTCGCAAGCCCGCCGATGCCGCCGCCGATTACCAGCACGCGCCGGCCGTTGTGTTTTGTCTCGCCCATGTCTGTCTCCTGCTTTGTGTTACGCGACGTAATCCGGTTGTCGCTGCGGCTGTGCCGCGTCGAACGCCGGCTCGTGCCGCGCGTGTTCAAACACCGCGAGGCTGCGCGGATAGGCACTCAGGTCGCAATCCATTCGCAACGCATTCGCGACCTGCGGCACGAGGCACACGTCGGCCAGCGTCGGCGTGTCGCC
>NZ_JAAGPB010001015.1:0-234 GCF_017104585.1 Burkholderia sp. Ac-20392 | reverse complement strand
TGTTGTAACAGAGTTTGTAACACTCGATAACACACGTAGCATAATCAGGTAGTATCTCCAGTCACAATCATATCCTATAGTACTACTAGTACAATTATACAACACATCACTCTTAATTTATTATTCGTCGTCATATCACTGTTGTATTGTTATGTCTTGACTTCTACACGTTGCTGTCATGTATTTTTTTTAACATCTTCATCTTAATTATTTTTTTTTTTTTTTTTTTTTTTA
>NZ_JAAGPB010001014.1:0-792 GCF_017104585.1 Burkholderia sp. Ac-20392 | reverse complement strand
GCACGCCGAAGCCGCCCGCCGCCCCGACCCACTGCATCGGCACCTGCGCGATCGCTTCGCTGTCGATCCCAGAGCGCGCCACCAGCGCCGCCGACGCCGGATCGCCCCACACCAGCGCGAGATCGAGCTGGTTCGCATCGAGCCGGTCGAGCAGGTCGGCATTGCGCGCCACGCGCGCCTCGATCCGTACCTTCGGATGTGCGCGCGCGAACCGCCCGAGCACGTCGGGCAAAATCGCCTCGCCGAAATCCTCCTGCAGCCCGACGCGCACCCAGCCGTCGAGATTCATGCCGCGCACGGCCGCGGCCGCCTCGTCGTTCAGCTCGATCATCCGCCGCGCATAGCGCAGCATCGCATCGCCGGCGTCGGTCAGCGCGAGCCCGCGCCCGGCCTTCACGAACAGCGGCGTGCCGGCCTGCTCCTCGAGCTTGCGGATCTGCGCGCTCACCGCCGACGACGAGCGCGCGACGCGGTCGGCCGCCTTCGCAAAACTGCCGAGATCCACACCCGCGACTAGGCTGCGCAGCGCCGCCACGTCGAAGTTGGGCCGGGCCAGCGTGGCATCGGCCAGCGCGAGCGACTCGCCGTCGTCGCGTGGAATGTCTTGTCCGGGCATATCAACCATCCTGTTTTATCGAACGATTCATCAGGAACTTTCCGATTTTCAGGATGAATGTAGGTCGCCAGACTGTCGATGTCAATTTCCAACCGGGCCTGCCGCCATGGATACCTCGTACGTCGCTTCCCCCTCCTCGCCCGCCCGCGATGCGCGCGGCCCGGCCCATCGCTGGA
>NZ_JAAGPB010001013.1:0-238 GCF_017104585.1 Burkholderia sp. Ac-20392 | reverse complement strand
TCAAAAAAAAAAATTCCTCCACCTACTCTCTTTCTACCTTCTATCTCTCCTTTCTTACCCCCTCCTTATTCTCCCTCCTCTCTCTCCTTTCCCCCCCTCCTCTCCCCCCGCTCTTTCCTCTTCCTTCTCCTCCTATTACCCTTCTTTCCATTCACTATCTCCTGTTACTCTCTACCGCTACTTTTACTTCTTCTCTACTACTCGCCTATCCTCTCCTTCTCTCCTCGCTCTCGTCTCT
>NZ_JAAGPB010001012.1:0-1190 GCF_017104585.1 Burkholderia sp. Ac-20392 | reverse complement strand
GGCGACAACGGCCTCGAGCGCACCCGCCGCGCCGAGCGTATGGCCGGTCGCACCCTTCGTCGAGCTGCACGGCGTGCTGGCGAACAGCGCGCCGATCGCGCGGCTTTCGGCAGCGTCGTTGCTCGGCGTCGCGGTGCCGTGCAGGTTCACGTAGTCGATGTCGTTCGCGCCGAGACCGGCGGCCGCGAGCGCCTGCTCGATCGCGACGCGCGCGCCGAGGCCTTCCGGATGCGGCGACGACATGTGATGCGCGTCGCTCGATTCGCCGATGCCGAGCAGCAGGATCGCGTGGGCGTCGAGTGCGGCGGGCGGGGCGGGCGCGCGTTCGACGAGCGCGAACGCGGCGGCCTCGCCGATCGAGATGCCGTCGCGTGCGACGTCGAACGGACGGCACGGCCGGCGCGACAGCAGTTCGAGCGAATTGAAGCCGTACAGCGTCGTCAGGCACAACGAATCGACGCCGCCGACGACGGCCGCATCGATCAATCCGGCCTCGATCATGCGGCGCGCGGAGCCGAACACTTTCGCGCCGGACGAGCAGGCGGACGAGATCGCCATCGCCGGCCCGCGCAGCGCGAAAAACGCGCGCACGAATGCGGCCGGCGAATACGGGTTGTGCGTGTGCGCGTAGCGGAAGTCGGCGGGCAGCGCGCCGCTTGCCGGATCGCGGCGCTGATAGGCGTGTTCGGTTTCGAGGATGCCGGCCGTGCTCGTGCCGATGAACACGCCGACGCGCTCCGCGCCATATCGTGCGACGGCCGTCGCGACGCGTGCGTCGAAGCCGTCGTGCGTGAGGCCGAGCTGCGCGAGGCGGTTGTTGCGGCACTCGAAGTCGGCGAGATCGGTACGCACGGGCTGCGCATCGACGCCGTCCACCGCGCCGATCCACGTGTCGAGATCCGCACGCTCGAAGTCGCAGGGCTGGAGCCCGCCGCGCGCGTGGCGCAGCGCATCGAGGGTCGCATCGAGGCCGCGGCCGATGCAGCTGGTGGCGGTGAAGTGCGAGAGCAGGAGAGGTTTCACGAGGGTCGCATCCGGTGGCCGGAACGGGCGCCGCAGCAGGGCTGGCAGGCGCGCCGCTCGAAGTCAGATTTTATCAAACGGGGGTGCCGAACCGGCCGGCTCGTCCGGCCCGCCGGGCCGCTCTGGCGCGAGCGCCGCGCGCAGCGTGGTCCAGTGCAACCGGGCGG
>NZ_JAAGPB010001011.1:0-1341 GCF_017104585.1 Burkholderia sp. Ac-20392 | reverse complement strand
CCACGATCCGGCTCGCCTGCGCGAGCGTCGCACCGGCGCCGCCATGCTCGCGCGGCACGACCTGCGCGATCAGCCCCGCGCGCTGCAGCCGCGCGAAGTTCTCGTGCGGAAAACGGCCGTCGACGTCGTTGCGGGCTGCATCGGCAGCCAGCTCCGGCGCGAGGCGGTCGAGCAGCGCGGCGATGCGGGCGTCGTCGACATCTTCGGTGGACAGGAGGCGCAGCGAACGCGGCTGCGGCAACGGCGAGGAAGCGGCAAGGCTGGCGGACATCGAGACGGATTCCCTGGGTAATACGGAAAGCGATACCGACAGGCAGCAATCGCGGCAATCGATCGCCGCGCGGCGCGGTTTCTCGTGAAATCGGCGATCCGGAACGCACGGCGCCGGATTCGCCGGCGCCCGCGCGCCCGATCGTTCGTGAGCCCACAGCGTATGCGCAGCGCACCCCCACCCAAACCATGCAAATCTGATATTCAAATCGGGATTGATTATTTCCGTTTCGCATGATCGCGGCGTTAACCTGCGCTCCATTCCTGCCCGGCCACGCGCCGGGTCGTCCCTGCACCGGAGACCCAGATGAGCGTCGAATTCATCGGCATGATCCAGAGCCAGAAGCAGTCGGAAATCCACCCGCCGTCCGGCCCTGTCGTCGATCCCGATTACGTGCGTGACTTTGCACGCGCCCACGAGACGGCCGGCTTCGACCGGATCCTCGTGCCGCACCACTCGACCGGCCCGTCGGCGACGCTGACGATCGCGTTCGCGGCGGCCGCGACCGAGCGCATTCACTTCATGCTCGCGCATCGCCCGGGCTTCACCGCGCCGACGCTCGCCGCGCGGCAGATCGCGACACTCGACCAGTTCAGCCGCGGCCGGCTCGCCGTGCACTTCATCTCCGGCGGCTCGGACAGCGAACAGCAACGCGACGGCGACTTCCTCGACCACGACGCGCGCTATGCGCGCACCGACGAATACCTCGGCATCCTGCGGCGAATCTGGACCGACGCGCAGCCGTTCGATCACGACGGCGCGCACTACCGGTTCAAGCAGGGCTTTTCGGAAGTGAAGCCGTTCCAGCAGCCGCATGTGCCGATCTATTTCGGCGGCGCATCGGAAGCGGCGCTCGCGGTGGCCGGCAAGCACGCGGACGTCTACGCGCTGTGGGGCGAATCGCTCGACCAGGTGCGCGACCTGACGACGCGCGTGCGCGCCGAAGCCGCGCGGCACGGCCGGCAGGTGCGCTTCTCGGTGTCGTTCCGCCCGATCCTCGCCGCGACCGAGGACGAAGCCTGGGCGCGCGCGCATCGCATCCTCGACGAAACGCGCCGGCTGCGCGACGA
>NZ_JAAGPB010001010.1:0-1372 GCF_017104585.1 Burkholderia sp. Ac-20392 | reverse complement strand
GCCGAGATTCGGCATGCCCGGCACGCCGCCGACACCGCCCGCGCCGCCGCCGGCCGGGCTCGCGGCCACATGACCGAGGTTCATGATGCCCGCCGCATGCGCATGGGCGGACACGCCTGCCGCGAGCATCAGCACGACCGCCCGGTAAAGCGGGCTCAGCTCCGATTTCAGGACCGACCGCGAGGCCGTTGCGCGAAGTTGCCGTTCCGTACGTGCGCGTGCTGCCATTCTTGCCACCCCGATGCTAGGAATTTGCGCGCGGCGCCGCTCCGGCACCGCACATGTCGTTGCGCCTGAAACAGGCCGCTGGAATCCGAAGACCATACGAAGCGCGAATGGCAGCGACATGGCGACTGTTACGGACCATTCCGGCCGCCGTGAAAAGGTCCGTAGCTTTTGTCATGGAAGGCGGTCACGCCGCCACAGCGGGCGTGCGGCGCACCGTGCCGAGCGCGTCGACCACGCGGCCGATCACTGCCGGCCAGTCTCCGGGCCGCGCCTGCCGGAACAGCCTCGCGGACGGATACCACGGACAGTCGTCGCGCTCGAGCAACCAGCGCCAATCCGGTACGCGCGGCAGCAGCATCCAGACGGGCCGCCCGAGCGCGCCAGCCAGGTGCGCAACCGACGTGTCGACGCTGATCACGAGATCCAGCGTGTCGACCAGCGCAGCCGTTTCGGCGAAATCCGTGAGCACGTCCGCGAACGACAGCACGCCGCTTGCGGCGAACGCGTCGGCGTCGCGCGCACGTATCAGCGGCTGCAGGCTCACGAACGTCGCGTCGTGCGCTGCAACAAGCGGTAAGAGCGCGGCAAACGGTATTGAACGGTTTTCGTCGTTCGCATGGCGCGGGTTGCCCGACCATACGAGCCCGACTCGCAACCGGCCGGACGGCGAAATCGCATCGAGACGTTCTACCCACGCGTCGCGCCGTCGCGCATCGGCGCGCAGGTACGGCACATCGGCCGGCACCGTATCGAGCGTCGTGCGAAACGCATACGGCAGGCTCATCAGCGGACACTGCAGGTCGAAAGCCGGCATCGGCTGCCCCTCCGTGACGACCCGGCTCACGCCGCGCAGCGTGCCGAGCAGCTCGCCGAGCGCGGCCGGCGCCTCGACGATCACGGTCGCGCCCGCATCGTGCGCCAGGTTCGCGTAGCGGCAGAACTGCAGCGTGTCTCCATAGCCCTGCTCCGCATGCAACAGCAGCGTGCGCCCGGCAAGCGGTTCGTCGCCGGTCCACCGCGGCCGGTCCGCATGACGCCGGTGCAGCATCACGTCGGCCGCATCCCAGCGCGCCTCGTGCTGCCGCCCGCCCGCGTCGACGTCGCCCGCCCGCAGCCGGCAGCACGCTTCCGAACGGCGCGCGGC
>NZ_JAAGPB010001009.1:0-1253 GCF_017104585.1 Burkholderia sp. Ac-20392 | reverse complement strand
CTGCCGCGGTGGCCGACGCCGTGAAGTCGCGCATCGAGCGGATCGTCAACGATACGGTGATGCAGGAGCTCGGCGAGCTGCGCGGGATGATGGAAGAGCAGTTCGACAGCCTGATGTGGCACGACCGCCAGCGTCGCAGCGCCGTGCATGGCGCGCTGACGAAGCACCTGTTCGCGGCCGGTTTCTCCGCGCAGCTCGTGCGGATGCTGGTCGACAACATGCCGGCCGGCGACGGCGCGCAGACCTTCGAGCAGGCCGCCGAATGGGCGCAGTCGGTGCTCGCGTCGAACCTGCCGGTGCTCGAAAGCGAAGATGCGCTGATGGAGCGTGGCGGTGTGTTCGCGCTGATGGGGCCGACGGGCGTCGGCAAGACGACGACCACCGCGAAGCTGGCCGCACGCTGCGTGATGCGCTTCGGCGCGAGCAAGGTCGCACTGCTGACCACCGACAGCTACCGGATCGGCGGCCACGAGCAGTTGCGCATCTTCGGCAAGATCCTCGGCGTGCCCGTGCATGCGGTGAAGGATGCGGGCGACCTCGCACTGGCGCTGTCCGAGCTGCGCAACAAGCACATCGTGCTGATCGACACGATCGGCATGAGCCAGCGCGACCGCGCGGTATCCGACCAGATCGCGATGCTGCACGGTGCGAACGCGCCGGTGCAGCGCCTGCTGCTGCTCAACGCGACGAGCCATGGCGACACGCTCAACGAAGTCGTGCAGGCGTACCGCAGCGCGGGCGAGCATCCGGACCTGGCCGGCTGCATCCTCACGAAGCTCGACGAGGCGACCCACCTCGGCGGCGTGCTCGACACCGTGATCCGCTACAAGCTGCCGATCCATTACGTGTCGACCGGCCAGAAGGTGCCGGAGAACCTGTACGTCGCCTCGACCAAATTCCTGCTGAAGAGCGCGTTCTGTGTACCGCGCGACGGCTCGCCCTTCGTGCCGCAAGACGAGGACATGCCGACGCTGCTCTCCGCACTGACCGCACGTTCCACCGCCGAGCTGCACGAGGTGCGATTTGGATAAACGAATCATCGATCAGGCCGAAGGGCTGCGGCGCCTGCTGGCCGGGCGCGCATCGCGCATCGTCGCGGTGACGGGCGGGCCGGCGGGTGTCGGCTGCACGTCCACTGTCGTGAACCTGGCGGCGGCGCTCGCGTCGCTCGGCAAGGATGTGCTCGTCGTCGACGAGCGTGCCGACGTGCATTCGGCCAGCGCGACGCTGGCGGGCGCGTGGCTGCGCGACGG
>NZ_JAAGPB010000098.1:0-22117 GCF_017104585.1 Burkholderia sp. Ac-20392 | reverse complement strand
GCTGCGCGGGTTTGGCGAGCGTCTGCTCGAACGCGCGGAGGAACTGTCGCGCATCGAGGTGCTCGATTCGGGCAACACTTACGTGCCGACGCTCGCGAGCATGCACGAGACGGTGCGCAGCCTGCGCTATTACGCGGGGCTCGTGCACGGGTTGCACGGCGAGACGATTCCCGCCACCGGCCGCCATCTGCACATGACCGTGTACGAGCCGTACGGCGTCGTCGGCCGGATCGCCGCGTTCAACCACCCGGCGATGTTCTCGGCGGCGCGTACCGCGTCCGCGCTCGTGACCGGCAACACGGTCGTGGTGAAGCCGCCCGAAACGTCGCCGCTGTCCGTGCTCGTGCTCGGCGAGGTGGCGCGCGACACGTTGCCGGCCGGCGTGTTCAACATCGTCAACGGCACGGGCGCGGAGGTTGGCGATGCGCTGGTGCGCCATCCGGACGTGAAGCGTCTCGCGCTGATCGGGTCCGTGCCGACCGGGCAGGCGATCCAGCGCAGCGCGGCGGAGGTCGGCGTCAAGCACGTGACGCTCGAGCTGGGCGGCAAGAATCCGATGATCGTGTTTCCGGACGCGGATCCGGACGCGGCCGCTGAAAGCGCGGTGCGCGGGATGAATTTCTCGTGGCAGGGCCAGTCGTGCGGATCCAATTCGCGGCTGCTGGTGCACGACGACATTTACGACGACGTGCTCGCGCGTGTCGTCGAGCGCGTGGCCGCGATCCGCGTCGGCGATCCGATGTTGCCCGACACGGGCATGGGCCCGATCAATTCACGCAAGAGCTACGAGCATGTGATGAGCTTTCTCGATCCGGCGCAGACGCACGGTGCGCGGCTGATGACGGGCGGCCGCCGCCCGCCCGGGCGTGCGTTCGAAAAAGGCTTCTGGGTCGAGCCGACCGTCTATGCCGATGTCACGCCGGCGATGCGGCTGTGGCGCGAGGAAGTCTTCGGCCCGATTCTGTCGGTCGCGCGATGGCGCGATGTAGACGAAGTGGTCGCGATGGCCAACGACACGGAATACGGACTGTCGGCCGCGATCTGGACCAACGACATCCGGCAGGCGCTCAACACCGCGCGTCGCATCCGTGCGGGCAGCGTATTCGTCAACGGCAGCAACACGCACTTTCTCGGCGTGCCGTGGGGCGGCTTCAAGAACAGCGGCGTCGACCGGGAAGAGGGGGTCGAGGAGATGTACAGCTACGTCGAGAAGAAGGTCATCAACGTGATGCTGTGACAGGCATGACTTGCCGCCGGCCGTTCCCGTCATCGACGGGTTCGGCCGGCGACGGCGCGCGCGATCCATCAGTCGACGCCGGGTAAAACGGCCCACGGCGGCGCATCGAGCGGGGAACACATATCCCGCACGCGCCGATTAGATAGTTTTACTAATAAAAATGACAGGCCGGCGTGCGGTTCGCTCGTATGCGAACGGTGCGTCGGACACTGACGGTTTGGAGACAGCATCCGTGAGAATGAAGACAATGGCCGTCGCGTTGGCGATGGTGTCGTGCCACGTGCACGCGCAGAGTTCGGTCACGCTATTCGGTCTGGTCGACAACGGCATTTCATACGTGAGCAATTCGGGCGGCAAGGCGCTGGTTCAGGCGATGTCCGGCATCCAGGCGCCCAACCTGATCGGGATCCGCACGGTCGAGGATCTCGGCGGCGGGTTCCAGGCGCTCGTCTTCATGGCGTCGCAGCCCGATATCAACAGCGGCACGGTGCGCGGCGGCGCACTGTCCGGACGCGAGTCCTATGTCGGCATCGTCACGCCGTACGGCACCGTGACGCTCGGCAGGCAGTTCGACTACATGTTCGACAACCTGTCGCTGCATCGCTGGGGGCACGAGATTTCCTATGTCAGCCTTTACCAGTTGCCGGGCGGCCCGTTCTCGAAACTGGGCGCGGCGCTCGGCACCTTCGACTACACGCGTACGGCGGGCGGGGGCGCAACACCGAACGCGATCAAGTTCACGTCCGCGTATTACGGCGGGTTCCGGTTCGGCGCGTTGTATGGCTTCAGCAACATCGCCGGGCAGACCGGCAGCAACAGCCTGTCGAGCTTCGGCGTGTCCTACGACAACGGGCCGTTGCGGCTGGATGCGGCGTACACGTATTCGAAAGAAGAGGGAATCGACAACGGGCACCTCGGCATCCGCAATGCCGGCGCGGGCGGACGCTATACATTCGGCGACTTCGCGCTCGACGCGCTGTACGTGAATACGCGCAACACGCTGACGGGCGCGCACGTCGACACCTACGAGATCGGCGGGCTGTACCGGTTCGCGCCGGATTTCTTCGCGTATGCGAACTACCTGTACGCGAAGGGCAGCCGGCAACTGACCGGCAATCATTCGAATCAGGCTGGCATCACGGTCGATTACCTGTTGTCGAAGAAGACCGACATCTACATGAGCGCCGTATATCAGCAGGCGAGCGGCGGCCAGGACGTCATTGCGTCTATCTGCGGCACGTTCACGGCATCGTCGGGCGCGCGGCAATCAGTGTTGCGGGCAGGTGTACGCACGGTCTTCTGAATGTCCAACCCCGATAGCGATTGGCCTGTCACTGATGGAGTGGGCCGCGCGGATTGCGCTATCGGGATGCTAGCGCAGACCGAATCGGTGATTGCTGGGTCGCCGGACAGCTTGGTGAGCTTACCACTGACAATTAACGGGTTCTGCGGTGCCACAGCCACGATCTTAGATATTGCGGTGGGGAGCGGTACGCGCTATGTCTCTGTGTGCAGTGTGGCCCACCTTCTGCCGACTAAACATTCCCCGGACAAACGCTTCGGTCGCGTAGATGCGCGTGATTTCGGCAAGGCCGACAGGAAACCCATCGGCGGCTCGTTTAAGTAGCTTCTCTAGACCATCGCGGCGCACCATTCGTTCCGCTACACAAAATCCGTCCAGACAAACTTCTCGTATGTGGTCATAGTGCACGTAAAGACTTTGTAAGGCTGAGTGTGTTGTCTCGCCTTTGTCGGTCCGCCATAGATTTGGCAAATTCGACGAATCGAAGGCCGCTTGTCGGACGATTAGGCGGTTGTGACAACCCGTGAACAAGTCATCCAAACTAGCTCCGAGGGCGAGTTCAACCATTGGCTGCGCGAGAAATGGCAAGATCGGGCGGCGTATGGTAGGGCGGACCTGGACCACAGTTTCGTCCAGAGTCGCCGCCAGTGCAGCCATTTGATATCTTTTTCCTGGCTGTACCAACAATCTCCAATTGGTTAGCAGGTCGTCGTATAGACCGGCAGGCATCGCCCTCGGGCACCCATGCACGACACTCGGATTAGCGTTTTGCCAAAGCCCGCCGCGAAAGTACTGCCGCGCGTCGTCCATTGATTGTTTGAGCGCGGCCCAAATCGGTATCCGATAGTAAATTGCGAGATCCCGCAAGGCGGTGATCGCCCGCTTCACAGCGGCGCATCGCAGGATGCTTGGATGTGCGTCCCGTACGCTGCCGTTAGCCCGTGATCTTCCGAAAATGTTCCGCGTCGCAGTCGATACAGACCCAGCGAGAGTCACGCATGCGTCCTATCCCCGGCGATCTAGAGGAAGTGTGGGACTTAGGGAACAATCACTACGTTCCTTTTCTTTCGAAAGGCCTGACGTCGGGCAAGCTCGTGGGCTCACCGCCAGCGGCTGGGTCGTTCCTGCTTGATTCGATCTGGCTATCACTTCATGCAAATTTCGGATTGTTCCGCTATTGCTGGCGCTCCAACATAGGCGCTGCAGAGGACATTCAATCCACACAAGGAGACATTGCATGAAGTTGGTGCGCTTTGGTGTGCCGGGCGAGGAGCGACCCGGCGTCATTGACGGGGACGGTCGCATTCGCGATCTGTCGGGTCACGTGGAAGACATCGCGTCGGACGCGCTCTCCGACGACAACCTGCGCCGCCTCGCGGCGCTCGATGCGGCGTCGCTTCCGCTCGCACCGGACAGCGCCCGGATCGGCCCGTGTGTCGGCCGGGTCGGCAAGATGATTTGCGTCGGCCTGAACTATTCGGATCACGCCGCGGAATCGAACATGGCCGTCCCGACGGAGCCGGTACTGTTCATGAAGGCGACGAGCGCGATCGTCGGCGCGCACGACGACGTCGAGATTCCGCCGGGCGCTGAGAAGGTCGACTGGGAAGTCGAACTGGGCGTCGTCATCGGTCGCGAGGCGCGCTATGTGTCGCGCGAACGTGCGCTGGACTACGTCGCCGGCTACTGCGTCGTCAACGATGTATCGGAGCGTGCGTACCAGCTGGAGCGTGGCGGGCAGTGGGACAAGGGCAAGGGATGCGACACGTTCGGCCCGCTCGGCCCGTGGCTCGTCACGCGCGACGAGATCCCCGATCCCCAGTCGCTGCGCCTGTGGCTCGAGGTCGATGGCAAGCGCTACCAGGATGGCAGCACGCGGACGATGATCTTCGACGTCGCCACGCTCGTGTCCTATATCAGCCAGTTCATGAGCCTGCAGCCGGGGGACGTGATTTCCACCGGTACGCCGCCCGGCGTCGGGTTGGGACAGAAGCCGGAGCCGGTCTTTCTGCGCGCGGGCCAGACCATGCGGCTCGGTATCGACGGACTTGGCGAGCAGCAGCAACGCACGGTTGCCGCACGTATGCCGGAGGCACGATGAACCAGATCGAACTGAGCGGCCGGGTGGTCGTGATCACGGGCGGCGCGCGCGGCATCGGCTATGCGGTCGCGCAGCGGGCACTGCGCTCGGGCGCGGCGGTGTCGTTGTGGGACGTCGACGCGGAGCGGCTCGCGCGCAGCCAGCATGAACTGTCGGAACTCGGCACCGTATCGACCGTCGTCGTTGAACTAACCGACGAAGCGTCCGTCGACGCCGCGGCCGCGGCCACGTTCGAGCGCCACGGTGCGATCGACGTGCTGATCAACAGTGCCGGTATCACGGGGGGCAACGGCCTGACGTGGGAACTGCCGCCCGAGGTCTGGCGCCGCGTGATCGACGTGAACCTGATCGGCTCGTATCTGACGTGCCGCGCCGTGGTGCCGCACATGCTCGAGAAGGGCTACGGCCGCATCGTCAACATCGCATCGGTGGCCGGCAAGGAAGGCAATCCGAACGCATCGCACTACAGTGCTTCGAAGGCCGGCCTGATCGGCCTCACGAAATCCCTCGGCAAGGAACTGGCGACCCGCGGGATCCTCGTGAACGCGGTCACGCCCGCGGCAGCGAAGACCGAGATCTTCGACTCGATGTCGCAGCAGCATATCGACTACATGCTGTCGAAGATCCCGATGAACCGCTTCCTGATGCCGGACGAGGCCGCGTCGCTGATCCTGTGGCTCGCGTCCGAGGATTGCGCGTTCAGCACCGGGGCCGTGTTCGACCTGTCGGGCGGTCGCGCCACCTATTGATCGACGGTAGCCGACCCGCGCCAAGCGGGTCGCACGATACAGGGCGGATCGACCGCCCGGACAAGGAGACACCACGATGAACGCGACGCAACCCGCTGTCGAGCAGGCGGTCGGCAGGGTCATGCGGAGGTTGCTGCCGTTCCTGTTGCTGATGTACGTCCTCGCATTTCTCGACCGGACGAATGTCGGCTTTGCCCAGCACGCGCTGCAACGCGACGCCGGCCTGTCCGATGCGGCATTCGCTTTTGGAGCAGGCGTATTCTTCGTCGGCTATGCGCTGCTCGAGGTGCCGAGCAACCTGATCATGCATCGGGTCGGGGCACGAATCTGGATGTGCCGGATCATGGTCACGTGGGGGCTCGTGTCGACGGGAATGGCATTCACGAACAGCGCAACCACGTTTTACGTATTGCGCTTCCTGCTGGGCGTTGCCGAAGCAGGGTTCTTCCCGGGGATCATTTACTACCTGACGCGCTGGTTTCCGCAAGCGGCACGTGCGCGCGCGATCGGTGTGTTCTATTTCGGTGCGCCGTTGGCGTTCATCTTCGGCGCGCCCTTGTCGGGATGGTTGCTGGATCTGCACGGCGCATTCGGCCTGGCCGGCTGGCGCTGGATGTTCATCGTCGAGGGCGGGTTGGCGTCGCTGGTCGGCGTATGGGCGCTTCGCTATCTCGACGATGCGCCGGCCGACGCGCAATGGCTCGACATGCCGGCTCGCCGCGTGCTGGTCGACGCGATCGAACAGGATGCGAAGGTCGCGATGCAACATGGCCCGCGCAGCGTGATGGCTGCGGTGACGAATGCGCGTGTGCTGGCCTATGCGGCGATCTATGCGTTGATCCAGATAAGCGTGTATGGCGTGATCTTCTTCCTGCCGCAACAAGTCGGCGCATTGCTCGGCCGACGTGTCGGCTTCGAAGTCGGGCTGGTCACCGCAGTGCCGTGGCTGTGCGCGCTCGGCGCCGCGTGGTGGATACCGCGCCTGGCGGAACGCTCGAGCGGACATCGGAAGTGGGCGATCGTCATGCTCGTGTGTGCCGCCGCCGGCATTGCGCTGCCGGGCATTGCGCCTGCGCCGCTCGTCGCGCTCGCCGGGCTGTGCGCGGCCGCGAGCGGTTTCATTGCCGCCCAGCCGCTGTTCTGGACGTTTCCCGCGCGAGACCTGACTGGGGCGGCCGCCGCGGGCGGCATCGCGCTCATCAATTCACTCGGCAGCCTGGGCGGATTCATCGCACCGACGCTACGCGCATCGGCCGATCGCTGGTTCGGTGCAGGCGCGGCCGGGTTGCAGGTGCTCGCGCTTGCCAGCTTGCTGGCAGCGTTGCTGATTGCGGTCATCGTGCCGCGTCGATCCGTCGGCCTTGCCGCCGAACCATTCAAACCGCCTGTCCAGCGCATGCGGTAACCCAGCCAAAACATTCGGAGCTTATTCTTCATGGCGATGCCTACCATCAAGCATGTGCGTGCGTTCACCGTTCGCGGCGGCGGCGCGGATTATCACGATCAGGACGACGGACACTGGATCGACGACCACGTCGCCACGCCGATGTCGCGTTACCCGGAATACCGTCAGAGCCGGCGGTCGTTCGGCATCAACGTCCTCGGCACGCTCGTGGTCGAGATCGAAGCGAGCGACGGCAGCGTGGGCTTCGCGGTCACGACGGGCGGCGAAATCGGCGCGTTCATCGTCGAAAAGCATCTCGCGCGTTTCCTCGAGGGCCGGAGCGTGACCGACATCGAGACGATGTGGGATCAGATGTATTACGCGACGCTCTACTATGGGCGCAAGGGTGTCGTGCTCAACACGATCTCCGGCGTCGATCTCGCGTTGTGGGATCTGCTCGGCAAGGTGCGTGGCGAACCGGTCTATCAGCTGCTTGGCGGCCCGGTTCGCGACGAGCTGGTGTTCTACGCGACCGGCGCGCGTCCGGATCTCGCCAAGCAGATGGGCTTCATCGGCGGCAAGATGCCGTTGCAGCACGGTCCGGCCGAGAACGAGGAAGGGCTCCGTAAGAACCTGGAGAAACTCGCCGACATGCGCAACCGCGTCGGCGACGACTTCTGGCTGATGTTCGACTGCTGGATGAGCCTCGACGTGCGCTATGCGACGCGTCTCGCCAACGCCGCCCATGAATACGGCCTGAAGTGGATCGAAGAATGCCTGCCGCCCGACGACTACTGGGGCTATGCGGAACTGCGGCGCAACGTGCCGCGCGGCATGATGGTGTCGACGGGTGAGCACGAGGCGACCCGATGGGGCTTCCGCATGCTGCTCGAAATGGGATGTTGCGACCTGATCCAGCCTGACGTCGGCTGGTGCGGCGGGATCACCGAGCTCATCAAGATTTCGGCGCTGGCGGACGCGCACAACGTGATGGTGGTGCCGCACGGTTCATCCGTGTACAGCTACCATTTCGTCGTGACGCGCCACAATTCGCCGTTCGCGGAGTTTCTGATGATGGCACCGAAGGCGGACGAAGTCGTACCGATGTTCACGCCGCTGTTGCTCGACGAACCGGTTCCGGTCAACGGGCGGATGAAGGTGCCGGACCGGCCGGGATTCGGCGTGCGGCTCAATCCGGAGTGCGCGCTGGTTCGTCCATACACGCATTGAACCCAACGAGGAGAAACAAGGTGCTGCTCGAAGACAAGGTCGTCATCGTCACTGGGGGCTCACGGGGCATCGGCCGGGCCATCGCCGTCGCCAGCGCGCGTGAAGGCGCAGACGTGGTCGTCAATTACTGGGGCGATAACGACGCATCGTATGGGCGGCGCTCCGCCATCGCCGAAGTCGTTGCTGAAGTCGAGCGTGCAGGCCGCCGTGCGATCGCGATCGAGGGCAACGTCGCGCTGCCGCAAACCGGCATCGACCTGGTCCGCCACACGGTAGACGCGTTCGGCAAGGTTGACGTACTGGCCAGCAACGCCGGCATCTGTCCGTTCCATGCGTTTCTCGACATGCCTCCGTCGGTCCTGGAGCGCACGATCGGCGTCAATCTGAACGGGGCGTTCTATGTGACGCAGGCGGTCGCCCGTCAGATGAAGGAACAGGGAACGGGGGGCGCGATCGTCGCAACCAGTTCGATCAGCGCACTTGTGGGTGGCGGCATGCAGACGCATTACACGCCGACGAAGGCCGGTGTGCATTCGTTGATGCAGTCGTGCGCGATCGCGCTCGGCCCCTACGGCATTCGCTGCAATTCCGTGATGCCGGGGACGATCGCGACCGATCTGAACGCAGCGGATCTCGAGGACGAGGACAAACGGCGCTATTTCGAGAAGCGCATCCCGCTCGGCCGGCTGGGCCAGCCCGAGGACGTGGCCGATTGCGTGGTGTTCCTCGCGTCCGACCGGGCGCGCTACGTGACGGGGGCAGCGCTACTGGTCGATGGCGGGATGTTCGTGAACCTGCAGTGAGCGAGGGCCGCCTTCGCGGCCCGCGTGATCAGTTCGCGACCGGCTGCGAGAAGCGGCGAAGCAGCGCGATGAAGTGAACCGCGGGCTCGGCCAGCGGTTCCTCCTTGCGTGTGAGGATCCCGTAGCCGGGCAGGCTCTTGCCGATTTCGATCGGAAGTGCGACGAGCAGCTTCGCACGCACGTGGTCGCGCACGACGGATTCGGGAAGCATCGCGACCGCATCGTACGTTCCGACGAGCTGCAGGGTCGCGAAGATCGAGCCGCATTCCGTGACGTTGGCGGGCGTCGACAGGTTCGCGCGGGCAAACTCCTCTTCCAGGATGGCGCGCGCGGGGCTCGTGACCGGCTGGGCGATCCAGGGCCATGCGACGAGCTCGTCGAGCGACACGCGCGACACGCCGGCGAGCGGGTGTCGGGCACGCACGACGAGCACGAGCGTCTCGCGTGCGAGCGGCTCGAAGCTGAAGTCGTTGTGCTGGAGCGATGCGGTCAGTCGGCCCAGTGCAAGGTCGACGTCGCGTCGGTAGAGGAGCTGAACGATCTGATCGCTGGTCTCGCCGAGGATCCGCATGCTGAGGAGCGGTCGCTCGGTTTTCAGTGCGGCGACGGCGAGTGCCAGTACGTCGGGGGCGGCGCCCATGATCGCGCCGACCGTGAGCTGGCCGTGCCCGCCGCGGCGCTTTGCGTCCAGATCCTCGGCGAAGCGGGTCAGATCGGACAGTGCGCGGCGAGCGTAGGTGAGCACGACCTCTCCCAGCGCGGTAGGAGACATGCCGCGGGCGTTGCGCTCGAACAGCCGGAAACCGAACGCGTCCTCGATGTCGCCCAGCATGCGGCTCGCGCTCGGTTGCGCGACGTTGATTTCGTCCGCGGCCTGATGGAGGTTGCGCGTATCGTCGAGCGCCACGAGGAGCCCGAGGTGCTTGAACTTCAGGCGGTTGACGAGCGAGACGGTGACGTCGTGCGGACTCATGTGAGGAATGCGATTCGGTTTGTGGATCGCCCAATCACGAATACGGATTGGTTTGTTATCAGTGGCGGAATTATAGTCGCTGCCATACGCCCCTGGCGCACAAAAAACGGCATGACACGACGGAGATTCAAACATGGAGACGATCGCCTTCCGGATGGTGCTGAATCCCGGGCAGAGCGAGGAGTACAGGCGCCGCCACCGGGAGATCTGGCCCGAGCTGGTCGAGACGCTTCACGAGGCCGGCATTCGCGATTACTGGATTTTTCTCGACGACGCGACCAACCATCTGTTTGCCGTGCTGAAGCGCGAACGCGATCATCGGATGGACCAGCTCGTGACCGACGACGTCATGCGCAAATGGTGGGGCTTCATGGCCGACATCATGGCCACCGGTTCGGACGGCGCGCCGGCACAGAAGCCGCTGGTCCCGATGTTCTATCTTCCCTGACCCGCACACGGAGACACCGCATGCAAGTCATCGATCCCCATGTGCACTTCTGGTCGCTGGGTACGCACCACTACCCGTGGCTCGAGCATCCGAAAACGTCGTTCGTCGGCGATGCGCTGCTGTTGAAGCACGACTACCTGCCCGGTGATCTGTTGAGCGATGCCGGCGAGATCGAGATCGTGAAGATCGTGCACGTCGAAGCCAATCACGATCCGGCCGACCCGGTCGAGGAGACGCGCTGGCTGCAGACGCTCGCCGATGCAGGCGACGGACGGGCTGCCGGATGGCCGAACGGCATCGTCGCCGCGGCGGATCTGAGCGTACCGGATGTCGAGGCAACGCTGGCCGGACATGCTGCGTTCGCAAACGTACGCGGCATTCGCCAGATCCTCAACGTGCATGACAACCCGCTGTACGGCTATGTTCAGCGGCATTACCTGCGCGACCCGGTCTGGCGGAAAAACTTCGGACTGCTTGCGCGATACGGCCTGTCGTTCGACTTGCAGCTCTACCCATCGCAGATGGACGAGGCGGCGCAGCTGGCGCGGGCGCATCCCGACATCCAGATCGTGCTGAACCACGCCGGAATGTTCGTCGACCGCGACAGCCCCGCCGGTTATCGCGCGTGGCGCGAGGGCCTGAAAACGCTGGCCGCGTGCCCGAACGTGGCGGTCAAGATCAGCGGGCTGGCGATGTTCGATCATCACTGGACCGTGGAAAGCCTGCGTCCGTATGTGCTCGAGACGCTGGATACCTTCGGCGTCGAGCGCGCGATGTTCGCGTCGAACTTTCCGGTTGACAGGCTGTTCGGCTCGTACGACGTGTTGTGGCAAGCGTATGCGCGCATCGTCGCAGGCGCGAGCGATGACGAGCGGCGGCAGCTGTTCGTCGCCAACGCCGAGCGCATCTATCGCATCTAGCGGTGCCAGCGGCCGCGGAAATGGCTGGCGGCCGCACAACGACAATATCGACGGAGACAACAGTGCAGACATCCTCAAGCGGCACGACCGTGCCGCGGTTGGCGCTCAGCGGCGCCAGCAAGTCGTTCGGCGCGGTGCGCGCGCTGATCGACGGCAACCTCACGATGATGCCGGGCGAAGTGCACGCGCTGCTCGGCGAAAACGGCGCAGGTAAATCGACGCTCGTGAAGATTCTCGCGGGCGTCCATGCGCCCGACACGGGCACGCTGTCCATCGACGGGACCGAGCGGCGATTTTCGTCGCCGGCCGATGCGCGCGATGCCGGCATCGCGGTGATTTATCAGGAGCCGACGCATTTCTTCGATCTGTCGATCGCGGAAAACATCTACATGGGACGGCAGCCCGTCGACCGGTTCGGGCGCATCGATTACGACACGATGCATCGGGAAGTGGCCGAGCTGCTCGTATCGCTGGGCGTGAACCTGAAACCGCAGCAGTTGGTGCGCGGCCTGTCGATTGCGGACCAGCAGGTCATCGAGATCGCGAAGGCGCTGTCGGTCGACGCGAACGTGCTGATCATGGACGAGCCCACTGCCGCGCTGTCGCTGCCCGAAGTCGAACGGCTGTTCGCGATCGTGCGGACGCTTCGCGAGCGGGGCGCGGCGATTCTATTCATCACGCACCGTCTGGAGGAAGTGTTCGCGTTGACGCAGCACCTGACGATCATGCGGGACGGCGCGAAGGTTTTCGACGCGCGCACGTCGGACATGACCACGGCCGACATCGTCGCGAAGATGGTGGGACGTGACCTGGAGACGTTCTATCCGAAAGCGCAGGTCGAGCCGGGCGACGTGAAGCTTGCGGTTCGAGGGCTCACGCGCATCGGTGTATTCAAGGACGTGACGTTCGATGTCCGCGCCGGTGAAATCGTCGCGCTGGCTGGCCTGGTGGGTGCTGGCCGCAGCGAGGTGGCGCGGGCGATCTTCGGCATCGACCCGTTCGATTCGGGCGAGATCCGCGTGGCGGGCAAGGTGCTCTCGGCCGGGCAGCCCGGGCGGGCGATCAAGGCCGGGCTCGCGATGGTGCCGGAAGACCGGCGCCAGCAGGGGCTTGCACTGGAACTCAGCATCGCGCGCAACGCGTCGATGACGGTGCTCGGTCGCCTGACACGGTTCGGTTTGATTTCCGCAGCGCGTGAAGCGGTGCTTGCGCACGAGTGGGGCGCCCGCTTGCGCCTGAAAGCGAGCGACCTGACGTTGCCGGTCGGCACATTGTCTGGCGGCAATCAGCAGAAGGTGGTGCTCGGCAAGTGGCTGGCGACCGGTCCGAAGGTGCTGATCATCGACGAGCCGACGCGCGGCATCGATGTCGGCGCGAAGGCGGAAGTGTATGGGGCGCTGTCCGAGCTGGTCAGGGACGGCATGGCGGTACTGATGATTTCGAGCGAACTGCCGGAAGTGCTCGGCATGGCCGATCGCGTGCTCGTGATGCACGAAGGCCGCATCCGCGCGGAGATTCCGCGGGCGCTCGCGACTGAGGAGCGAATCATGCGGGCCGCGCTCGGGCAAGACGATATCGAACTGGGACGGGCGGCATGACGAGCGGAACAAACACGATGAATCGAACCGAGCGCATCCCGACGCGTGGAACACTGGCTGGCGGATTGTCTGCCGTCGTGAAGCGACGCGAGGCGACATTGTTCGTCGTCCTGGTGGCGCTGATCGCATGCACGGCGATTGCCCGTCCGCAGTTTCTCAGCATGCAGAATCTGCGGGATGTGCTGCTCAACGTGTCGATTGTCGGCTTGCTGACCGCAGGTATGACGGTCGTGATGCTGATGCGGCACATCGACCTGTCGATCGGCTCGGTGGTCGGCATCAGCGCGTACGGCGTCGGCGCCCTCTATGTCGCGTATCCGGCCATGCCGGTGCCCGTCGCGCTGGCGGCGGGGCTCGCCATCGGGTTGGCGGCAGGCGCGATCAATGCCAGTCTGGTCGCCATCGGCCGGGTCCCTTCGTTGGTCGCGACGCTGTCGACGCTCTACATCTTTCGTGGCGCCGATTACGCGTGGGTCCACGGCGGACAGATCAACGCAACGAGCCTGCCCGACGCGTTCTCGCGGCTTGCGACCGGTTCGGTCCTGGGCATTCCGGTCCTGGCGCTGGTTGCCGCTGTCGTTCTCGCCGGGCTGTCGGTCTATCTGAAGCAGTTTCGTGCGGGGCGCGAACATTACGCGATCGGTTCCAATCCGGAGGCGGCGCGGCTGGCCGGCATCCGGGTCGATCGGCGCGTCATGACCGGCTTCATGATCTCCGGCGCGATCGCGGGCTTCGCCGGCGCACTTTGGCTCGCCCGCTTCGGCACGGTCGATGCCAGTACGGGCAAGGGCATCGAGCTGCAGGTGGTTGCGGCAGCCGTCGTCGGCAGCGTGGCCATCAATGGCGGCGTCGGCACGATCCTGGGCGCGACGCTTGGCGCGGTCGTGCTCGGTGTCATCAGCATCGCACTCGCGGTGCTTCACGTTTCGCCATTCTGGGAGCAGGCGATCCAGGGCGCGCTGATCGTGGCGGCCGTCGCCACCGATACGCTGCTCGCCCGCTCCATCGCAAAACGCATGATGAGGAAACGCGACCATGGTTAATCGATCCACCCCGGTTTCGGCCCACCGATCCGCGGCTGTCCTGACCTGGGAAGTCCTGCTGGCCGTCACCCTTGCAGCGTCGCTGGTGATGGCGCGCGTGCTGTCGCCGGTCTTTCTCGACGCGGCCAACCTGACCAACATCCTGCTCGACATCGCCGAGATCTCGTTGATGGCGATGACGATGACGCTGATCGTCGTGACGGGCGAGATCGACCTGTCGGTGGCGTCGATCCTCGGTGCATCGAGCGCGCTGATGGGCGTGCTCTGGCATCTCGGCTTGCCGATGCCGGTCGTCATCGTTCTGGTGCTCGCTGGCGGCGCGCTTGCCGGGTTCTTCAATGGCTGGGTGATCGTCCGCTTCGAACTCCCGTCACTCGCGGTGACCATCGGGACGCTCGCGCTGTTTCGCGGCCTCGCGTACGTGCTGCTCGGCGACCAGGCGATTGCGGATTTTCCGGCGGCTTACACGTCGTTCGGGATGAATACGGTAGGTGCGACGTTCATTCCCGAGCCGTTCGTCATCGTCATCGTCGCTGCCGCGCTGTTTACCGTTTTGCTACAGGCGACGGCGTTTGGTCGCAGCCTCTATGCAATGGGGTCCAACAACCAGGCGGCCGCTTTTTCGGGCATCGATGTCAAGAAGACGAAGCTGAAGTTGTTCGTGTTGTCGGGCGTGATGAGCGCGATCGCGGGCATCGTCTACACGCTTCGCTTCACGAGTGCGCGCGGCGACAACGGCGAGGGTTTCGAGTTGGCTGTCATCGCCGCGGTGTTGTTCGGCGGCGTGAGCATCTTCGGCGGACGCGGTTCGTTGTACGGCGTGCTGCTGTCGCTGCTGATTGTCGGCGTCCTGAAGAACGCGCTCACGCTCGTCGACGTGTCGAGCGAGACCCTGACGATCGTCACCGGCGTGTTGCTGCTGTCTTCCGTGCTGATCCCGAATCTTGTCGCGGGCTGGCGGGCGCGCAGAGCGCGACGCGCGATCGCGCATTGAACGGCACCGTGTACCGAGTGTGAACCCAACGCATATCAACAACGCCGGCCGAGCGGCCCGGCGATTCATAGGAGACGTAGCATGATCAAGACACTGCGCATGGCGACGACCGTCGCGGTTTGCAGCCTGTTGTTCGGAATCGGGAGTGCTGCCGGTGCAACCGGTGTGAAGGACGGCCTGAAGATCGCGTTCGTGCCGAAGCAGATCAACAACCCGTACGAGGTCATTGCCGACGAAGGCGGGATGGCGGCCATCAAGGAGTTCAAGGGCGACGGAAAGGTGGTCGGCCCGTCGGATGCCGGCGCGTCGTCGCAGGTGCAGTATGTCAATACGCTGATTACGCAGCGACAGAATGCGATCGTGATCGCGGCAAACGATCCCAACGCGGTCGTGCCGTATCTGAAGCGCGCGATGTCGCAGGGCATCAAGGTCGTCACGTTCGATTCCGACACGGCGGCGGACGGCCGCAATGTTTTCGTGAACCAGGCCAATGCCGAGAGCATCGGCCGCGGCCAGATCCAGCTCGTCGCGAAGCTGATGGGCGGGGAGGGCGAGTTCGCGATTCTGTCGGCAACGCCGAATGCCACCAACCAGAACACCTGGATCAAGTGGATGCAGGAGGAACTGAAGAAGCCGGAATACGCGAAGATGAAGCTCGTCAAGATCGCATACGGCAATGACGACGACCAGAAATCGTTTGTCGAAACCCAGGGTCTGCTGCAGGCCTATCCGAACCTGAAGGCGATCGTGTCGCCGACCTCCGTCGGTATCGCCGCCGCCGCGCGCTATATCTCGACGTCGTCGAGCAAGGGCAAGGTGGCGGTGACGGGGCTCGGCACGCCGAACCAGATGCGCGCCTTCGTGAAGAACGGCACGGTCAAGGCGTTCCAGCTCTGGGATCCGGGCCAACTCGGCTACCTCGCCGCCTATGCGGCCGCCAATCTCGCATCGGGTGCGATCTCGGGCAAGGAAGGCGAGAGTTTCGAGGCCGGCAAGCTCGGCAAGCGCACGATCGGCAAGAGCGGAGAGGTGATCCTCGGGCCGCCCACGACGTTCGATGCGTCCAATATCGATCAATTCAATTTCTGATATTGCGTTCCGCGACCCCGCCCGATTTCGGGCGGAACGGTCCAGACGGTCGATAGGACGAGACGATCAGCATCGCGTTCGAGCATCACGTTCGGAATTGGGCAGTGCATCGCAGCGCTTAATCCGAATCGACTACGCCTGCGCTGTTCTCGGTTTCCGACGTCAACTGATAGTTTTCTGAGAGGTACTTATGTTACTCGTACTCCAAGGTGGAGGAGGCTTTCGATATTGAGCCGTGGTGTACGTCTATGTCGTGCTTTGACGACTTCATTTTGAAGTTCGACGAAATCTCATGGAAACGTCTAGCGAACGCCCGTACGCCTGTCGGGCACTAAAACAGTTTCGCCAGATCTCCGCGGTGACGGCGGATGGTGAAATCGACGAGTCGACGCCGAATGCGACCAATCACGCCGCGGGCCGATTGTCCTTTGCCGGTCTGGTCCGGGGAATAGCTTTCGACTGCCTCGCGCGAGCGGACGCCCTTGGCCCAGACGAGTAAGGCGGCTAGGGAGGCGCCATGGGCAAAAAGTTGCGAGCGCGAGCGATCGGACATTCGGAGATTATGGGCACCGGAATGACAGCGGCGTGACGACGGGGTGTGACGCGCCGTCGTGCCTAAACATCATTGACTCGTTCCGGAAAAAGTGGGAAATGGGCGTGTGCGCTAAAGTACTTTGAACCGCTAGCCGTAGCTAGCCAGAACCACTCAGCCGATTCGCCATCCCGCATTAACTGCAATAACGGTGCCGGTCACGAAGCTCGCGGTCTCCGAGGCAAGCCAGAGTACCGCAGTGGCCACGCCGTCCGGAGTGCCGGGGCGACCTAAAGGCGTTTCTGCAACGATGGAGGCAACGCGCTCCTCGGACCGCCCGCCGGTGAATCCTGTCCCGGCGATGAAGCTCGGCGCGATCGCGTTAGCAGTGCAGCCGTGTGGCGCTAGTTCTCACGCGAGCGCAAAGGTAAGGCCGTGAAAGCCTGCCTTCGCTGCGGCATAGGCCAGCCCGCCGATCTGCTGCCGCCAGTTTGTGCGCCACTCAAACTGATATTGATAACTCGCCCCCTAGGACGGGGCAACAGTGGAGCGACGCAGTGCACCATCAAAAAAAGCTGCCTTTGAGGTTGATTTCGATGACCGCGTTCCAATCTAGCTCGGCCTGGTCGAGTGCAGTACCAAGGCTCACTGAACGTACGAACCCCGCGGCATTGACCAGCAGATCCCCGCGCCCGACGTTCGTGAGTGTGGACTCGACATCCGTGCGCTGGCCTGCGTCGGCGAGTTGGCAGGTGGCTGCAGACCCCAGCTTCGCAACGGCTTCTCGTAACCGCTGATCGTTTCGACCGACAATTGTCACGCGATAGCCCGCGTTGATGCATGCGCGCGCGATGCCCAAGCCGATGCCGCTCGCCCCCCCGGTTACAACTGCACGCCTTTCTCCGTCAATTTCTGGCTCCACTCGTTTGCATTGGATGCAGATTAAAACTGGAAATACGATACGTCTCATACGATTGAACAGCTGTTCTGATAATCTTGTAGTACGGCAACCCTCATTTTTCGGCAGCTCGAACAGTTTCTCGTCCTCGCGGAGACGACGAATTTCCGTCGTGCTGCAGAGCAACTCAACATGGCTCGGCCGCCACCGACGGCGTCGATCCGACATATCGACTTGCTGTTGGGTATGTACTTGCTGGAACGCCGCAGTCGCGTGACGTCTTCATCCGCAGCCGGAAAAGTTTTGCGCGAAGAGACGCGCAGGACAGTGGAACAATCGCAGCGCGCCGTTGATCTGGCCCAGTGCGCGCACCAAAGGCTTGTAGGTTCTCTCAGAGTCGGGTTTGCAGCGAGCGCCACGCGACACGTCTTGCTTCCCTTGATAGCGCGATTTCGGCAGACCCATCCCGATGTCGCACTTGACCTGACTGAGGCAACCACTAGTCAGTAGCTCGCTGCCCTCGACAACGACCGTCTCGACGTTGCCATTGTCGTGCTGCCCCGTGATGTCAACGTCGATCGGCGCATTGCGAAGCGCAAGCTGTTGAAGAGTCGCATGGTCGCCGTCACGTCTGCGAAGCATGCGCTGGCTCGTCGCCTGTGCGCTCTGTGCCGCTTGCTGCGCTCGCGCGCGAGCCATGGATTTTGTTTCCACCGACGGAAGGGCCCGGCTTGTATGCGACGCATCCTCGATGCGTGTGCTGAGGCCGGATTTGTTCCGCGCATGGTACAGCGTGCAACGCAAATGGACACTATCATCGGACTTGCGGCTGCGAACCTGGGCAATTGGCTCGTACCGGAACCGCTTGCGTTTGAGGAAGCGTCGGACGTGAAATTCAGGCGACCTGCCAAATACGGGACGCCGGGGACATACGAAGTGGCACTTGCGTGGCGGAGTACAGACAGCAACCCAACAGTGGCGGCATTAGTGGATTCGTGCGCGATGTGAAGGCGTTAATCGATCATTGCGGTAGCAGAAGTGAAGGTGCCATCCGATACAGAAGTGACGTCTGACTGGTTGCGCCACGGAGGGAGCCAGTGACGCGTCATGGCCGACTGCCGCCTGATGAAGTTGCGGCTGCTGTCCCTTGCTATCCGCAGGATCACCTCTCGATCACCAGCAAACCGTGCCTACACTAGATACAAGGCCCAAATTCCCATCTTAAATCAACGGTTAGACATCGATGCGGCGGATTGTTGACGAACCCTATCAGACACCAGTCGCTGGCGTCCGTCACCTATTCGACTGGCCTGCGACAGGCCAGGTCGTGTCGGCCAATCCGGCCGGCATCGGTGCATGGGCGGAGCTACGCGGCGCGTCGGCGCTTCGGCCGTGCTGGATCGTACCGAGGCGCCGCAACTGCTCGACCGCATCGAGATGTTGACTCCGATCAGCTAAGGGACTGTAAGCTGGCCGCGATGGTGGTGTTTCCTTTCGTGGGTTCGGCGCGGCGCCGTTTTGACGGACTTGGGACCCATACTCCAGAACAGCGCAGCGAGAATTCCTTACAGAAGTGAAATGCATGTCGACCCGGTCAAGTTTCGATTTGCGGTGAATTCATGGCACCGCGCTACGACGATGGTCGCGAAATAATTCGTAAACGAGCGTGCGCAGCCATTGATGCCCTTCATCTCGCTGATAGCGTTCGTGCCAAAATTGAGAGATATCGACCGGCTCGATATCGAACGGAAGTGGGACAGCGCGTAAGTCTGGCAGCTGGCCGAGCACGTACGCAAGACGGCTCGGAACACAAGCGACTAAATCACTTGCGGACACAATGCTTTCCAGGCCGAAAGAGTGTGCAAGCTGTATTGCGATATGGCGCGTGGTGCCAGATTCCGGAGATAGTGCATCAAGCGCTGCTTCGAAATTCGCATGGCTGCCTGCAGTGGGTGCATAGATGACATGGTCGGCTGAGAAGAATTGCTCAGCGGTGAGCGTCGGACCGATCGTCGGATGGTCGACGCGCACGAGAGCTACGTAAGTTTCGTGGAACAGCCGTTGCTGGTGGAAATCGGCATGTAGCCCGCTGAACATTCCTAGCGCAAGGTCGATTTCACCGAGCTTCATCATTTGCTGTGCGGCATCGAGTGGTAGATCGGTTGTAACAATGCGCAGGCCGGGGGCTGACTGATGCAGGTGTGCGACGAGAGGCGGTATGAAAATCGCTTGCCCGAGATCGCTTGTATATAGACGGAACGTGCGCGTTGATGTGGCCGGCTCGAAAGAGCGGCCCGCCTGCAACGCGGATTGCAGCGACGCAAGCCCCTCGTCGACGAGGACCGCGATCGCATCCGCGCGTGGAGTGGGTTGCATGCCGTCGGCCGTCTTAACGAACAACGCGTCGTCGAACAGCGCGCGCAGCCGCTTCAGAGTGTTGCTTACCGCTGGCTGCGTGAGATGCAGCACCTCTGCCGCGCGAGTTGTGCTTCGCGTCTGATAGAGCACATCGAACACCCGTAGCTGATTGAGATCGATGTTGTGTCGGTCAGAATCGTGTTCCATTGCGTCGATAGGTTGTAATAAATCCGGTGAATAGCGTCATTCGTCGCCGCAATTTCACATGGGACCGCAGTCTTCATATCCTAGCCGGGAAACGCTTCGCTAGGGTGGCGCGGCGTACAGGACATCTCGGGAGACACCATGCGAGACAAGATTGCACTCGAAGAGCACTTTGCTACGCTGGAAACGATCGGCGACTCTGAACATTATTTTACGTCTGATATTTGGCCGTCGAGACGCCGCCAACTGCTTGATGTCGAAGGGGAACGCATCGAGCGCATGGATGCGTGTGGTATCGACTATGCAATCCTGTCGCTGAATGCGCCGGCCGTCCAGGCAATCACTGATACTGATCGTGCGATCGACGTCGCTCGCCGCGCGAACGACCTGCTGGCCGAACAGATCGCGCGTCGCCCCGATCGCTTTGGGGCTTTCGCAGCGCTTCCGCTGCAGGATCCGGACGCTGCTGGACGCGAGCTTGAGCGCGCGGTGACTGAACTGGGTTTCAAAGGTGCTCTCGTCAATGGCTTCTCGCAGGTCGGCCACGTCGACAACGCGACTTACTACGATCTGGCGCAATTTCGACCGTTTTGGGCGGAGGTCGCACGTCTCGACGTACCGTTCTACTTGCACCCGCGCAATCCGTTGCCGAGCCAGCAACTGGCAATCGAAGGTCATCCATGGTTGATGGGACCGGCATGGGAGTTTTCGCGCGAAACGGGCGTTCATGCCCTCCGCCTAATCGGCAGCGGCCTGTTCGACGAGTTTCCGAACCTAACCGTCATTCTCGGGCATCTTGGCGAACTTGCACTGCATAACATCTGGCGCACTTCGCACTGGGCGTCAGCCGGTGGGAAGAATCCGATGGGTGTGAAGGCGAAGCGCACGTTCATCGATACGTTCCGAGCGCATTTCTACGTCACGACGAGCGGCAACTTTCGGACGATCGCCATGCGGAACGCGATCGATGAGATCGGCAGCGATCGCGTGCTGTTCTCGGCCGACTATCCTTTCGAGTCGATGGAAGAAGCGAGCGCATGGTTCGACGCTGCTGAGATTGGCGATAACGATCGACAGAAGATCGGGCGGGACAACGCGAGCCGGCTGTTCCGACTGGGTTGAGCCAAGCTGGTGTCGCCGATTCATCAGAACACCGTGGGGAAACATGGTGGCGCCCCGTCCGGGCGTCACCAGAATGAATTTGTTGTATAAGTAAGGGATTTGATCAGGCTGACCGGGTATGTTCACATACTGGGGCGTCGAGTCGTACCTAAGTCGGACAGATTGACATCGAATGGACCGCTGGGCCAGGCTAAGACGGCCGGCTCGGACGCAAGCGCCTGCTGGTCGGTTCGGTCCTGTCGTTCGGCTGGTAGAGTACGTTTCCCGTGGTAGCAGCGGAGATGCATGCTGTAGCGGTGCCGCGTTTTTTCACCGGGGTACGGTTCGGCGCCGCGATGTCAAACACAATCGCGATGACGTCTGCGTACGGTCCATGCATAGGCGATGCACCGGTCGTTACGACGATGTCTTGTTGCTTCACGTTCGGCTCCACGGCGGCGGGGTTCATCGTCGCGCACGTGATTACGCGTTACGGCTGGCATGGGATATCCGGCATCGACGGCGTGCTGCCGATCGCGCTCGGGCTAGTGATGCTCGCTGCGCCGGCCGAGTCGATGCGTTTCTTGGTTCATCCACACCCGTCGACCGCATCGGTTTCGGGTGTGCTGCGTGTATGTCTTTTGGCGTGCGAGCTGGCGCGCAGCGTGCTACCCGACCGCTACCGCCACAATAGTCCCTCCTTTCAGTGAACGCGAAAGTAACCACGGCACTCGTTCGAAATCCTACGGTGGGTCGAAAGGCTGACCTCGCTGTGTCGTTCATTCGAGTAGGAAGCGGCGCAGCGCGTCGTGGCTGAGGCGGCGTGCCGTTTCGGATACGCGCGCGCCGGGCACGATGTCGAAGCCGTGCACGCCGCCGGGGAGCACGTGCAGTTCGGTCGGCACGCCTGCGCGAAGCAGGCGCTGCGCGTAGTCGAGATTCTCGTCGAGGAACAGGTCGAGCGAGCCGACCGACAGGAACGCGGGCGGCAGGCCTTCCAGCTGCGTGGCGCGTGCGGCGGCCGCGTACGGCGACACGCCGTCGAGGCCCGGCGCGTGACCGAGCAACGCACTCCAGCCGAACCGGTTGTTGGCCGCGTGCCACACGAACTCACCGGCATGCGGATGCGGCGCGCGCGTGCAGGTGCGATCG
>NZ_JAAGPB010001008.1:0-1175 GCF_017104585.1 Burkholderia sp. Ac-20392 | reverse complement strand
GCCGTCATGGACGGCGACGCTTGCGGCGGGCGACGCGTCGGCGCGGGCGCGCATGACGGGCAGCGTCAACGCGGCGCCGGTCAGGGCGGAAAGGAAATGGCGGCGGTTCATGGTTCTGGACTCCGAAGGTGTCAGGGGGAGGGCGGCGATGTCAGAACGCCTTGCGCAGGCCGAGCGCGACGCCCGCGCTGCCCGAGCGATCGGCGGCGAGCGAGTAGTGCAGGAAGTTGTAGTTGTCGTTGTCGAAGTCGAGCGCGGCGCGATGTGCGTAGCCGCCCGCCAGGTACAGCGTCACCGTCTTGGACACGAAGTAGTTCAACTGCAGCGTGACCTGCTGCGGACTGACGGGGGGCGCCGCCGGTGCTTGGGCATTGGCAGGATTCTGCGCACGGATGTGTTCGTAATAGACCGCGCCGATCACCTGCAGGAAATCGGTGACGGCGTAGCGGACGCCGGCCCACCAGAACGTGAAGTTCGTCACGACCGACGGCGCGGCGATATCGCTGCGCGCGTGCTCGACGCCGGCCAGCAGTTGGGCGCGGCCGAGCGGTACGAGCGCGGAAGCGGCGTAGCGGCGGAAATGCGCGAAGCCGCCGGGCTGCGGCGTGTGGACGTCGTCGAACGCCGCGGCGAACGAGAACGCGCTGCCGGCATAGTCGAAGCCCGCGCCGTACGCGGCGTTCGACTGGAACGCGCCCGCCGTGCCGCCGAACGCGTAGTGCGTTTCGAGCGTCAGTGCGCCGAGCTTCGCCAGGTATTTGACGACGTTGTTCTCGCGATAGTTGATGCCGACGATCGCGCCGTCGGGCTCGTACAGCGTCGAATAGGCGCCTGTCGGCGAATAGCGCTCCATGATGTCGAACAGCGTCGTGTACTGGCGGCCGAGCCGCAGTGCGCCCCAGCGGTCGTGCTGCAGGGCGACCCACGCGGAGCGGTCGAAGCCGCCCGAGCCGGCACCGGTGCCGTTGGTCAGGTTGATGCTGCTCTCGACGCGAAACGCGGCCTGCCAGCCGTCGCCGAGATCCTCGACGCCCTTCAGGCCCCAGCGCGAACCGCTCTTGCCGCCCGACGCCATCCGCACGAGCGACGCCGATGATTTGCCGTCCGGGGCGACCTGCCCGGTGAGAAATTCGGTGTAGACGTCGGCGACGCCATACAGCGTGAGGCTGGTCTGA
>NZ_JAAGPB010001007.1:0-1324 GCF_017104585.1 Burkholderia sp. Ac-20392 | reverse complement strand
CCGGCAGGCCGGATGGCCGAGCACGGCGGTCACGGCGGCCGCGCGGCTCGCGACCCACAGGCCGAGCGTGGCGTCGAACGCGAGCGGCGGCCCGTCGACGAGCGCCGCATAGTAGGGATAGGGATCGCGGTACGTGACCGCTGCGATGGGATCGGTCGGGTTCATGCAGACAGTATCGGCGCAGCGCACCGCCGCATGTTTCGGGCTGACGTGAAATGTCGCGGTGCGTGCGTTGCGCGTGGCTGCATCGCGACGACAGGTGATTGTCAGGCAGCCGAGCGGTAACGATGCGACTGCATGCGCATGCGTACGCGCCCGGCCGAAATCGCGCGCGGCTCGGGCACCACCGTGTCGTGAGGGAACATTTCCTGCCGGAATTCGCCGTTTTCGTCGAACCACTGGCAGATCAGCCAGTCGCCGTCGTCGAATACGACCGGCCCGGCATAAGTGACGGTCATGCGCGGCCCGCCCGTCTTCAGCGTCACGACATCGCCGACGCGAAACCTGACGCGTTGATTTTCTCGGTTCGTCATCGCTCTCTCAGCATTTTTATATATCGATATTCCCGGTGGCTTACCAGCCGTTCATTCGAACGTGCCGCAGATTATCAATCAAAAAACCGGCCGGCAACTCCCGCGTTCAAAAACATACCGACCGGGGAAATGCAACAATGCGCAGCATCGACGCGCACGGCGGGTGCCCGATCGCCCGATCCGGCGCGGTTTGCGCGCCGGCAAGGGTCGAACGGGCGGAATGCGGAGAATAGACGATGTATTTTGCGTCGTCACCGACGTTTAATCCGGACGCGAAATCGGTTGATTATTGTCAATCAACGTTTCGACTGGAAACGATCCCACCGTTTATTTACGCTCATTCTCCGAACAAAACCGGCGAATTATCGGGTGACGCAAACCAGCGGTTGATATCGCGCCCGGGCACGGCAGCTTGCGTAAATGTAAACGTGCCGTCCTGCGCCATCTCCTTCGCCGCGCGCAGAAAGGCGCCGAGCGCGGCCCGCGCCAGCGCGCCGCCGACGCTCACCCGCTTCACGCCGAGCGCCGCCAGCGCATCGAGGCTCAGCAATCCGCCCTGCAGCCCCATCACGACGTTCACGGGCGCGCCGACCGCCTGCGTCACCGCCGCGATCTCGTCCGCATCGGTGATGCCCGGCGCGTACAGCACGTCGGCGCCCGCGTCGCGATAGGCGACGAGCCGCGCGATCGTGTCGGCGAGGTCGTGGCGGCCATGCAGGTAGTTTTCGCAGCGCGCGGTCAGCGTGAACGGGAACGGCAGCGCGCGTGCCGCGTCGACGGCGGCCGCGATA
>NZ_JAAGPB010001006.1:0-1289 GCF_017104585.1 Burkholderia sp. Ac-20392 | reverse complement strand
AGATCAGGTATTCGACCTGCCGGTCGAACGCGAGCGCCCGCTCGCCATCGGCGCCGGCCTGCGGAATCCCGTAGTCGATGTAGTCGGCGAGCATCCGTTCGTCCCAGCGCGCGAACGCCGGTTTCTCGCGGAAGTGCCGCCAGACTTCGTCGCGGCTCACCCAGCGCGTGCGCCGATTGCGCGTCGCGGCGGCCGGCGACAGCCGCTCGTCGAGTCCCGCCCACTGGCTCGCGCGCAATGCGCCGGCGCGCCAGCCCGCGATGATCGGCGAATCGATCATCACGACGCCGCGCACCCATTGCGGCTTCTTCAGCGCGGCCATCAGCGACAGGTAGCCGCCGAGCGAATGGCCGACGAGCCAGACGGGACGTTCGTAGCGGCTGCCGATGTCGTCGAGCAGTTGCTCGACGAGATGCGGCCAGTCGCGCGTCACCGGGTAGCGGCGGTCGTGGCCGATCCGTTCGATGTAGCGCAGCTCGTAGTCGTCGGCCAGTTCGGCGAAGATCGTGCGGTACGTCGACGCCGGAAAGCCGTTCGCGTGCGAGAAGTGGAGGATGTCCTTCAAACGCCGATGTCTCCTTTGTCGGCGAGAGCTAGTGCTTTGACACTTACTCTCGCCCCATGCTTCGCGGTCGGCCGAAGTTGGCGCTCCAACGCTCACCCCGGTCTTTTGCTTCGCGTTCTGCCGGGCCCACGCTTCGGCATTGTGCGCGGATCCCGGGCCTTGTTTCCTGATACGCAGGCTCTCGCCCCGCTCACCGATCCATCCAGTATCGTCGCCGAACGTCGCGATGCCGCTCGAAGGCAAACCCGCCGTTATCGGGCGCGACGTCGAACCCCACGGCCCCGTCGCGATCGGTGCGCGGCAGCGGGATCCCGCGCGCCTCGTAACGGGCGAGAACCGTCCGGTGCGGATGTCCGAATCGATTGCGATAGCCTACAGGAAATACCGCAACGCGCGGCCCGACCGAATCGAGGAAAGGCTCGACCGACGACGTGCGGCTGCCGTGGTGCGGAACGACCAGGATCTGCGCGGCCAGCGCGTCTCGCGCGGCATCCACGAGCCGGCGTTCGCCGCGCGCATCGACGTCGCCCGTCAGCAGCGCGGACGTCTCGCCCGCGTCGATGCGCAGCACGCACGACTGCCCGTTCGACGAGCCCGTGCCCAGGCCGCCCTGCGGCCACAACATCGTGAACGTGACGCCGTCCCAGGTCCAGCGCTGCCCGGCCGCGCACGGCAGCCGATCGGTGACGCCGGCGGCGGCCGCATCGCGCCACAGCCGGCTGCG
>NZ_JAAGPB010001005.1:0-1165 GCF_017104585.1 Burkholderia sp. Ac-20392 | reverse complement strand
CCGCTGGACCGGCACGCTCGGCGATCTCGCGCGCGGCATCGACGAAGCGCGGCTCGGCAGCCCGGCCGTGATCCTCGTCGGCGGCGCGATCGGCGAAGCAGCCGTGCAGCACGTGCCGGCCGCGGGCGTCGCGATCGAAACGGCCTTGTCCCGGGCCGCGTAGCATGCGCGACACCACGCGGCACCGACCGCCCACCTATCATGAAGACAGCGGCACCGGCCGCCGGGCCGCCATGCGCGGCACCGACACGATGACCGCACGGGGCCGTTGCCCCCGATCCGCCCATCGCGCCACGATTTCGCCGCCGTCGTTCGCGTCATGAGTACGCCTGCTTCTTCCGCCCGCCTGCGCGTGCTGCTCGTCACCGACACCGACAAGCCGATCGGCGAGCTCGGCGATGCACTCGCGACCCTCGGCTACGAAATGCTGAACGACGTCGCGACGCCCGCGCGCCTGCCGGCAGCCGTCGAGGAACAGCATCCCGACGTCGTGATCATCGATACCGATTCGCCGTCGCGCGACACGCTCGAGCAGCTTGCCGTGATGCACGCCACCGCGCCGCGCCCCGTGCTGATGTTCAGCCACGACGCCAACCAGTCGCTGATCCGCGCGGCGGTCGGCGCGGGCGTCAGCGCGTATCTCGTCGAAGGGCTGTCGGCCGAGCGCCTCGCACCGATTCTCGAAGTCGCGCTTGCCCGTTTCTCGCACGACGACGCGCTGCGCCGCCGGCTGGCCGACGTCGAGCGCGAACTCGCGGAGCGCAAACTGATCGACCGCGCGAAGCGCCTGCTGATGGACCAGCGCAAGCTGTCCGAACACGACGCCTACGCGGCGCTGCGCAAGCGCGCGATGGACCAGGGCCTGCGCATCGTCGACGTCGCGCGGCAACTGCTCGACGCGTCACCCCAGTCATGAATGCCATGGATATCTCCTCTCCCGCCGCGCCGGAACGCGCGCATCTTCGCCTCGGGTTCGTCGCGCTGAGCGACGCGGCCCCGCTGATCGTCGCGCAGCGCCTGAACCTCGGCGCGCGGCACGGCCTCACGCTCGAACTCAGCCGCCAGCCGTCGTGGGCCGCCGTGCGCGACAAGCTGCTGAGCGGCGAACTCGACGCCGCGCATGCGCTGTACGGGCTCGTCTGCGGGCTGCAGCTCGGGATCGGCA
>NZ_JAAGPB010001004.1:0-233 GCF_017104585.1 Burkholderia sp. Ac-20392 | reverse complement strand
AAAAAAAAAAAAAAAGACTATTTGTTGTGTCTACCTCGATCCATTATTGTCTTATATATCAGTCACATATTTCAATGACATATGCTCTCTGATGATTGCTTATCTACACTCCTCATCCACTTCATTCATTGCCTTGTCTTACAACTACTGTATATTTATACTTCCATGCTTCGATCTTATTCGTTACTCTGAACTCATATCCACAGTACACATATTGTCTATGTGTCCTCACT
>NZ_JAAGPB010001003.1:0-1150 GCF_017104585.1 Burkholderia sp. Ac-20392 | reverse complement strand
TTGCATCGCGCCGAGCGATTCCCGCAACGAGGCCGGAATGCCGGGCCCGTCGTCGCATACCTCGAATTCGATCTCGTCGGCCGTGCCGGCGTGCGCGACCTTCGCGGCCAGCGTCACGCGCTGCGGGCTCGCGCGCGCGGCGTTGTCGAGCAGGATCGTCAGGATCTGGCCGGCCGCGACCGTATCGTCGAGCGCGACGCCCGCCGGGCGCGCGCCGAGCGATTCGAACTGGACGTGCGGATGCCGCAGGCGCCAGTGCTCGACGAACGTGTCGAGCCAGTCGTCCACCGGCTGGCGGCTCGCAGGCGCGCTCGCACGGCTGCGCAGGCGCGCGAGCGCCGACGTGCAGAGCGTCATCTGTTCCTCGAGCACCTTCAGGTCGGCCTCGTAGCGGGCCAGCCCCGGATCGTCGCGTGCGGCGTCGCGCAGCTCCTCGGCGAGCATCGCGATCGTCGACAGCGGCGTGCCCATCTCGTGCGCGACGGTGGCGGCCTGCACGCCGAGCGCAACTGCCCGCTCGTCGCGCAGCAGGTGCTGCTGCGCTTCGCCGAGTGCCGAATCGCGCTGGCGCAGCGCCTTCGACATGCGCGCGACGAACCACGCGATCAGCCCGACGCTGACCATGAAGTTCGCCCACATTCCGGTACGGTAGTAGTCGAAAAGGTTCGCGGGATTGTCCATGTTGAGCGGCACGGAATCGAAACCGAGCGCCGCGTAGCACGCGACCGCGAACGCCGCGAGCCAGATCATCAGGTGCCACGGCAGCACGGCAGCCGCAATCGCGAGCGACGGCAGGTACAGCGACACGAACGGATTGGTCGTACCGCCCGACAGGAACAGCAGCGCGGACAGCGCGCCGAGGTCGACCCACAGCTGGCCGAGCAGCTCGAAATTGGTCTCGGGCCGCGCGCGCAACACGCGCACCCAGGTCAGCGCGTTGAAAACGATTTCGAGCGCGATGACCATCAGCATCGCCGGCAACGGCAGATGCACGCCGAAATAGGTCTGCACGACGCCGATCGTCACCAGCTGGCCGATGATCGCGAGATTGCGGAGCCAGAACAGGTGACTGAGGTTGACGCGCCCGGTGGTGGTGATTCGTTGCATCCGAGCAGTTTACCCGTTTAGCGGGCGGCGCCTCTAGCGGGGA
>NZ_JAAGPB010001002.1:0-1241 GCF_017104585.1 Burkholderia sp. Ac-20392 | reverse complement strand
CGCCCGCGCAGCGGGCCGACTGGCTGCACCGGATCGCCGACGGCATCCAGGCGCGCTTCGACGATTTCGTCGCGGCCGAAGTGGCCGACACCGGCCGCCCGCTGGCCCAGGCCCGCACGCTCGACATCGCGCGCGGCATCGCCAATTTCCGCACGTTCGCCGACCTGGTCCGCACGGCCGGCGACGACTGCTTCGAATCGCAGACGGCCGACGGCGCGCAGTATCTCAACTACGTGACGCGCAAGCCGCTCGGCGTGGTCGGCATCATCTCGCCGTGGAACCTGCCGCTGCTGCTGTTCACGTGGAAGGTCGCGCCGGCGCTTGCGATGGGCAACTGCGTCGTCGCGAAGCCGTCGGAAGAGACGCCCGGCTCCGCGACGCTGCTGGCCGAGGTGATCGACGCGGTCGGCCTGCCGCGCGGCGTGTTCAACCTCGTGCACGGACACGGGCCGGCCGCCGCCGGCGAATTCCTCACGCGCCATCCGGGCATCGACGCGATCACGTTCACCGGCGAATCGCGCACGGGCAGCGCGATCATGAAGGCCGTCGCCGACGGCGTGAAGGACATCTCGTTCGAACTCGGCGGCAAGAACGCGGCCGTCGTGTTCGCCGACGCGGATTTCGACGCGGCCGTGGACGGCATCGTCAAGTCGAGCTTCACCAATGCCGGGCAGGTGTGCCTGTGCAGCGAGCGCGTGTACGTCGAGCGGCCGATCTTCGAGCGCTTCGTCGCCGCGCTGAAAACGCGCACCGAGGCGCTGCAAGTCGGTGCGCCCGACGATCCGGCCACGACGATGGGCCCGCTGATCTCGCGCGGCCATCGCGACAAGGTGCTGTCGTATTTCCGGCTGGCCGTTGAAGAAGGCGCGACCGTCGTGACGGGCGGCGGTGCGCCCACGTTCGGCGATGCGCGCGACGACGGCGCATTCGTGCAGCCGACCATCTGGACCGGGCTGCCCGACACCGCGCGCTGCGTGACCGAGGAGATCTTCGGGCCCGTGTGCCACGTCGCGCCGTTCGACAGCGAGGACGAAGTGATCCGCCGCGTGAACGACAGCGCGTACGGCCTGGCGGCGAGCGTGTGGACGACGCACCTCGCACGCGGCCATCGCGTCGCGAAGCGGATCGAGACGGGCATCGTGTGGCTGAACGCATGGTTCGTGCGCGACCTGCGCACGCCGTTCGGCGGCACCAAGCTGTCGGGCATCGGCCGCGAGGGCGGGCGATGCCCGACAGCTTGA
>NZ_JAAGPB010001001.1:0-1329 GCF_017104585.1 Burkholderia sp. Ac-20392 | reverse complement strand
CGCGCGCGGCACGCGGCCCGGCGACGGCCGCAATCCGACGACGTTGTTCCAGGCCGCCGGATTGCGCAGCGAACCGCCCATGTCGCTGCCGCACGCAAGCGGGTTCATCCCGCACGCGAGCGCGGCGGCCGCACCACCGCTGCTGCCGCCGGCGGAGCGCGTCAGGTCCCACGGGTTACGCGTCGCGCCGAACACGTCGTTGAACGTATGCGACCCGGCGCCGAATTCGGGCGTGTTCGACTTGCCGATCATCAACGCCCCGGCGCTCGCGCAACGGCGCACGACGAGCGCGTCGTGCTGCGGCACGTGATCGGCGAACAAACGCGAGCCGTACGTGGTGCGCACGCCGCGCGTCGCGGTGAGATCCTTCTGCGACACCGGCAGGCCGTGCAGCGGCCCCTGCCATTCACCGCGCATCCAGCGTGCATCGATGTCGCGCGCACGGGCACGCAGCAGGTCGGGATCGACGACGGTCACGAGCGCGTTCACGCGCGGGTTGACCGTCGCAATCCGCGCGAGATGCGCGTCGAGCAGGTCGCATGCGCCGATCTGCCGTTTCTTCAGCAGGTCGAGCATCGTGCGGGCGGACAGGTCACACAGATCGCCGACCATGACGTCGGCGGACTGGGACGAAAACGAAAGCGAAGCCGTGGCGGTCATATGGTTCCGGACGAAGGCAGAAAGGAAGGACGCAGCGTCGGTCGCAGCCGGTCACGCATCGTGATCGCTGCGATCCGACGCGAACGCGAGCGCGGCGAGCGACAGCACGCCGCAGGCGATCACGTACCACGCGGGCGCGGCCGGATTGCCGGTCGCGCCGATCATCCACGTGACGATGAACTGCGCGAAGCCGCCGAAGATCGACACGCCGCCCGCATACGCAATCGACAGCGCGGTCGCACGCGTGCTCTTCGGAAACAGCTCGGCGAGGATCACGCCGTTCGCGCCGGCGTTGATCGAGTGCAACGCGGCGAGCAGCATCACGACCGCATACATCGTTGCGATCGACGGCACCGTGCGCATCAGCCAGAAGCCCGGCAGGATCAGCACGGTCAGCGCAATGCGCGACCACAACGCGACACGCTTGCTGCCGGTGCGGTCCGACAGCCGCCCGCCGATCGGCGCGGCGACGAACATCACGGCGCCGGACAGGATCCCGCACCACAGCGCGGTATCCATCGGCAGGTGCAGCACCTTGATCGCATAGGTCGACATGTAATACAGCACGATGAAGTGCGCGGCCGTGCCGCCGATCACAAGGCCGAGCGCGGTCAGCACGGCGCCGCCGTCGCGCCGCAGCACGGTGCCGAGCACGGCCGATGAACGCCA
>NZ_JAAGPB010001000.1:0-1454 GCF_017104585.1 Burkholderia sp. Ac-20392 | reverse complement strand
CCACGACCGGCAGCGACAGCGGTACCGGCGCCGCGGGCGGCGTCGGCACGACCGGGGTCGTCATCTTCATCGGCTCACCCTGTGGCGTCGGCGCCGGTTCGGGCAGCGGCGTGACGGGTTCCTTCTCGGCGGCCTTGACGGTCGCGCGGTCGCGGCGGGCCGGGTCGATCTTCAGGAAATGCTCGACGAGATTGAAGAAGCGCTCGTAGAACACGCCGGCGGGAATCGTCTCGCTGGCGGTCTTGACGAGCGCATCGTCGCTCGACCCGATCGGCAGCGACAGCGAGCCGAACACACTGAGGCCGACGCTGGCCGACGTATTCGACTTCTTCAGCGTGTAGCGATCCTGCACCGCGTTCACGTACGCGATGCTCGACGAGCCATCGGCGTTCGCGTCCGCGCACACGACGTGAAACTCGATCACGACGTGCATGTCGTTGTTCGGCTGGAAATTCTTGCTGCCGTCGACCGCATCGTTGCGCGACGACGACACCACATACCCTTGGCTCAGCAGCGCGCGCCGCGCGGCCTCGCAGGCCGCGTCGGATTTCGAGTGGAACGTATGCGCATACGGGCTGCTGGTCGCGTCGAACTGTTCCTGCTGGTAGATCGGCTTGGGCGGCGACGAGCACGCCGCCAGCACGGTCGCGGTCGCGAGCGCGCACGAAACGGAAAACAGGCGAAATCGGTTGTGCATGGCGTCTTTCAGAAGGCTTGGCGAGAGGTCGCGCAACGGCGGTGCCTGGATGAAGCGCGCGGCAATCTCGTAAGGCCGGGGCGCCATTATAGTTTCGTTTGATGTCGCACTCGCTTCAGTCGGCCGATGCGTCGCGTGCGGCGGCCAGCAATTGCGACGTCAGCGGATGGTGTTCGCCGCGCCGCGAGCGGATCGCGTGGATCTCCTCGGTCACGTCGCCCGCGCGCCCGAGTCGCCGCAACCCGCGCAGCAGCGACGCATCGTTCGCGCCGAGTTCGCTTAGCGGAAACACGCCGAGCCCGCGCGCCGCGAACACGGCCATCAGCGCGCTGTCCTCGAATTCCCCGGCCACGCGTGGCACGATCCGTTCGCCTTCCAGCCACAGGTCGAGGCGCGCGCGCAGCGCCGAATGCGCGGTCGGCAGCAGCACGGGCAGGTCGGCGAGGCACTGCGGAAAGTGCTGCCGCGCGGCCGGCGTGACGAGCGCCGCGGGGCCATACCAGTCGACCGGCGACGCGACGAGCCGCTCGCTCGTCACCCGCAGGTTCGAACCGGACGGCGCGCCCTGGCCGGCCAGCACCAGGTCGAGATGATGCAGCGCCAGCTCCGCGAGCAGCGCATCGTGCTCGCCTTCGTGGCACAGCAGCCGCAGCGTGGGCGTATCCAGCACGGGCGCGAGGATCGCGTGCGCGGCGAGCTTGGAGATGCCGTCCGCGAGGCCGGCCGCAAGCCGCACGGTCGGCTCGCTGGCCGCCGC
>NZ_JAAGPB010000999.1:0-1259 GCF_017104585.1 Burkholderia sp. Ac-20392 | reverse complement strand
GCGATGCCGGCGCGCGCTGCCGCGTCTTCCGCCGCGCGGCACAGTTCGGCCGCACGTGCGGCGATCGTGCGATCGGCGAGCCGCACCGGATCGTCCGCGCACGCCATGCTCGCATCGAGGTGGATCTTTTCGAAGCCGGCTTCGACGTACGCGGCGACCATCGCGCCCGCTTCGCGCATCGCGTCGGCCGCGCGGCGATGCCGCCACGGGTTCGGGCCGAGGTGGTCGCCGCCGAGCACGAGCGCCGACGGGGCAAGCCCGCAACGCTGCGCGATCGCGTCGACATCGCGGCGGAAATCGGCCGGCGTCATGCCCGTATAGCCGCCGAGATGGTTCACCTGGTTGCAGGTCGCCTCGATCAGCAGCGGCGACCCGTCCGCGCGCGCCGCTTCGCACGCGGCCTCCAGCACGAGCCGGTGCGCGCTGCAGATCGAATAGATGCCGCGCTGCGCGTCCGCGCGGTTCGCGTCGAAGATCATCCGCAGCACCGCGTCCGCATGTGCGGTGCGCGAACGTTCGGCGAAGGTGGTCAAGCCGGACATGCGATACCTCGTTCGGTCAGGAAGCGGTCGATTTCGGCCGCGCTGCTGTTGCCCTCCATCGGGCCGCGCCGCGTGACCGCGATCGCCCCGGCCGCGTTCGCGCGGCGCAGTGCGACCTCGATCGGCACACCCGCGACGAGGCTCGCGACCAGCGTGCCGCCGAAGCAATCGCCGGCGCCGGTCGGGTCGAGTTCGTCGACCTGAAACGCCGGCGCTTCCGCCCGGTTCGCGCGATCGAACGCGACGCTGCCTTGCGCGCCGCGTTTCAGCACGACGCGCTCCAGCAGCGGATGCGTCGCCAGCAGGCCCGCGATCGCACGCTCGGCCGGCTGCGGCCCGCAGAAGAACGGCAGGTCGGCTTCGCTCGGCAGGAACAGGTGGCACGCGGCGAGCATCGCGTCGAGCGCCGCGCGCATCGGGCGAAAACTCAGCATTTCGGGCCGCACGTTCGGATCGAACGACACTTTGGCTCCGGCGCGCGCGGCCTCGATCACGCCGCGCTGCACCGCCGCGATCGCCGATTCGCTCGTCAGCGACGAACCCATCACGTGGAAATAACGGCAGCCGTCGAACATCGCCGTATCGACATCGGACGCATCGACGCACGCGGCGGCGCTGGTGGACAGCGTGAACACGAAGCTGCGCGAGCCGTCGTCGCGATACGCGACGAACGCGGTGCCGGTTGGGCGCGCGACGCGGCGGATGCGCGCGACGTCA
>NZ_JAAGPB010000998.1:0-1176 GCF_017104585.1 Burkholderia sp. Ac-20392 | reverse complement strand
CACGCGAACGGCGTGAGCGCCCACGCGAGCGCGCCGCGGCGCTGCCATTCGCGCGTCAGGCGGGCTTCGAGCCGGGCGAGCGGGCCGTCGGGCGCGCTCATCGGGCCGGGCGCGGCATCTCGTGCGCCGCGGCGTGGGACGGATTCGTCAAGGCGGATTCTCCGTTGGGCGGCGCATGCCGCGGGGTCTGCGGAAGGCGGCACTCTAGCGCGCCGCAGGCGGGCGCGGCAAGCGCGACCGGCCGCCGCAGCCTGCGGGGCCGGATCGCGGCGGCTTGTGGATAACTCTGTGAAGAACTCCTCGCTCGATGGCGTCAAACGCCCGTCGGGCGGGCCTCGAATCGGATGAGAATCATTCCGAAAGGTTTAAAAATCTATAAAAATCAATGTGTTATTGGGAATTGTCTGGATTTTTCAGCGGTTTTCCCGCGTTTTAGGCCGATGATTGCCAAAGTGTGGACACCTTCCGAACGTCATCGCGCATATGCCCGGTGCTGGACGTCGCGCGCGTGTCGGACTATCGTGTCGCCGCCAGCATTCATCCGACCGTCCATGCCTTCCGACTCCCCATTTGCCGCACCGGGCGCGACCCGCGGCGGCGACGAAGTGATACCCGTTTCGGCGCTCAATCGCGCGATTTCGACGATGCTCGAGCGCTCGTTTCCGCTGCTGTGGATTTCGGGCGAAGTGTCGAATTTCACGCGCGCCGCGAGCGGCCACTGGTATTTCTCGATCAAGGACCAGCAGGCGCAGATGCGCTGCGTGATGTTCCGCGGCCGCGCCCAATACGCGGAGTTCACGCCGCGCGAAGGCGACCGGATCGAGGTGCGCGCTGTCGTCACGATGTACGAGCCGCGCGGCGAAGTGCAGCTCAACGTCGAGGCCGTGCGGCGCACCGGGCAGGGGCGCCTGTACGAGGCGTTCCTGCGGCTGAAGGCGCAGCTCGAGAGCGAGGGGCTGTTCGCGCCCGAGCGCAAGCGGCCGCTGCCGGCCCACCCGCGCGCGATCGGCATCGTCACGTCGCTGCAGGCGGCCGCGCTGCGCGACGTGCTGACCACGCTCGCCCGCCGCGCGCCGCACATTCCGGTGATCGTCTATCCGGCGCCCGTGCAGGGCGCCGGTTCCGCCGAAAAGCTCGTCACGGCCGTCGAGACCGCGAATGCGCGCCGCGAGGTCA
>NZ_JAAGPB010000097.1:0-22150 GCF_017104585.1 Burkholderia sp. Ac-20392 | reverse complement strand
TGGCTGCCGTAATTCCCCCGTCGCGCCGCCGTGCCACGCGCCAGGCGCCGCCGCGCGACCGTCCCGTCTCGCCACGCTTCCCGCATCACGTTTTCGTTTCTTCAGCTTAACTAATCAAACCGACAACGGAACCCACATGAAGAACTACCTCGAACCCGTTCCGCGCAAGCGCCGCGTCAATGCGCTCGCCACGGTACTGCTGTCGCTCGCCGCCACGCCCGCGTTCGCGCAAGCGTCGTCGCCGGCCGCAACCGAACCCGCGGCCGGCGCCAGCGACGCCGCCGCTCCCGCACAACAGGCCGCCGATGCTGCCGCGCCCGCCCCCACCGGCTTCTGGGAGCGCTCGAACCTGCTCGGCAACATGGGCGGCCTGCGCGACACGCTTGGCGATCATGGCATCACGCTGAGCCTGCAGGAAACCAGCGAGTACCTGTACAACACGTCGGGCGGCACGAATCGCGGCGGCGCGTACCAGGGGCTCACGCAATTCGGGTTCAACGTCGACACGGGCAAGGCGGTCGGCCTGCCGGGCGGCACGTTCAACGTGTCGGCGCTGCAGATTCACGGCACCAATCTCACGCAGCGCTATCTGCAGACGCTGCAGACCGCGACCGGCATCGAAGCGAATTCGACCACGCGCCTGTGGGAACTCTGGTACCAGCAGTCGCTGCTCGACGGCAAGGTCGACGTGAAGGTCGGCCAGCAGAGCGTCGACCAGGAATTCATGGTGAGCCAGAACGCGGCGACGTTCATGAACGCGACGTTCGGCTGGCCCGTGCTGCCGTCGACCGACCTGCCGGCCGGCGGCCCCGCGTATCCGCTGTCGTCGCTCGGCGTGCGGCTGCGCGTGAAGCCGTCCGATGCGTGGACCGCGATGGTCGGCGTGTTCGACGGCAACCCGGCCGGCCGCAGCGACGGCGATGCGCAAGTGCTGAACGCGCACGGCACCAACTTCAACCTGCGCAGCGGCACGTTCGTGATCGGCGAAGTGCAGTACGCGCTGAACGCGCCGCCCGCCGATCCGAAGGCACCGCAGCCGGCCGGCCTGCCGGGCACGTACAAGCTCGGCGTCTGGTATCAGTCGCAGCATGCGAACGACCCGCGCTACGGCACCGACGGCCTGTCGCTCGCGAATCCGGACAGCAACGGCATCGCCGCCACCCATCGCGGCAACTACGGGTTCTATGCGGTCGCGGACCAGATGGTGTGGCGGCCGTCGGCCGACAGCCCGCGCTCGGTCGGCGTGTTCGCACGCGTGATGGGCGCACCGGGCGATCGCAATATCGTCGATTTCGCCGCCAACGCAGGCGTGACGCTGAAGGCGCCGTTCAAGGGGCGCGACAACGACGTCGCGGGCATCGCGGTCGGCTACGCGAAGATCGGCTCGCATGCGCGCGGCCTCGACGGCGACACCGGCGTCTACACGACGCCCGGCTATCCGGTGCGCCGCGCGGAAACGGTCGTCGAGGCGACCTACCAGTACCAGGTCACGCCGTGGTGGCAAATGCAGGCCGACCTGCAGCACTTCTTCCGTCCGGGCGGCGGCATCCCGAACCCGAACGCGGCCGGCGCACGCATCGGCGACGAAACGGTGGTCGGCGTGCGCACGACGATCACGTTCTAAGGCAAGCCGGATACAGACACGGGCCGGACGGCCGCTTGCGCGACAGTCCGGCCCGTGCGTTCTCGTGCGGTGTCAGCGCGCGGCCCGCGCCGCGCGTCACTCGCCGTACAGCCCCAGCAGTTTCAGCGTGACGCCGTTGGTCCAGCCGAAACCGTCCTGCAACGGATATTCCCCGCCTCCACCACCGCCCGTGCCGGCGCCTTCGACCACGTACTTCTCGACGAGCTTCCCTTCGGTCGCATACACATGCTTCACGTCGGACAGGAAGCGCGTGCCGATGTCCTTCGCAAGCGCCGGTTCGCCATAGCGCCGCAGCCCGTCGATCGCGATCCACTGCAACGGCGCCCAGCCGTTCGGCGCATCCCACTGCTGCCCGGTGTTCTCGGTGGTCGTCGCGAGGCCGCCCGGCTGCAGCAATGTCTTGCGCACCTCGCGCGCGGTCGCCTTCGCGCGCTCGGGCCAGGCAACGCCCGCGAACAACGGATACAGCGCGGCGGCCGTCACGGCGTCGCGCGGCTTGCGCTGCTGCCAGTCGTAGTCGCCGTAGTAGCCGCGGCGGTTCCACAGATAACGGTTGATCGCGGCCGCACGCCGCGCCGCGCGCGCGGAAAAATCGGTCACGCATGCCACGTCGCGCGTGACCGTGCAGCCCTTCACGATCGTCGTCTCGAGATGGAACATCAGGCTGTTCAGGTCGACCGGCACGATCGACGTCGTGCGGATCGTCGCGAGCGTCTTGCCGTCGCCGAACCAGCGCGAGCTGTAGTCCCAACCGCTTTCGGCGCCCGCGCGCAGGTCGCGGTAGACCTCGTTCGCCGGACGCGCCGGCACCGACTTCGCGGTCGTCACGTCCTCGAGATACGACTCGTCGCGCGGCGTATCGCTCGCGTCCCAGTAGCGGTTCAGCACCGCGCCGTCGGGCATCGCGACCACATGGCGCGTGGCCTGCCCGCGCGGCGTCGTGGTTTCGCCCTGCATCCAGTACGCATGTTCCTTGCGCAGTTCCGGCAGGTATTTCTGATAGACCTTGTCGCCTTCGGCCTGCGCGGCGAGCGTGACCATGTAGGCGAAGAACGGCGGCTGCGAGCGGCTCGCGTAGTACGTGCGGTTGCCGTTCGGGATGTGCCCGATCGTGTCGATCAGATGAGCGAAGTTGTCGAGCATGTTGTCGACGAGATCCTCGCGACCCGACACCTGCAGCCCGAGCATCGTGAAATAGGTATCCCAGTAGTAGCCCTCGCGGAAGCGGCCACCCGGCACGACATACGGCTTCGGCAGCGGGATCAGCGAGCTGTAGGGCGGCACCGTCGCACTCGTGCGCGTGAGCTGCGGCCACAGCCAGTCGATGTGCTGGCGCAGCGTCTGGTTCGGTGGCGGCGTCACACCGCCTTCCGGCGGCGGCGTGAAATGCTGGCCGACGAATGCCTTCAGCGAGAAGCCCGGCTGCGATTTCTGTTGCTGATACAACTGCACGATCGTCGCGGGATCGCTGTCGGGCGTCGCGTCGACGAAGGTCTTCTGGTCGGGATAGATCTGCGCGGTCTGCACCGCGACGAACAGGTCGCCATAGAGCTGGCTCGGCGGCAGCAGCAGCGTGCCCGATGCGGGGGCGGCAAGCGCGGCCGTGGCCGGCGGTGCCGACTGGGCTGCTGCCTGCGCGGCGGCCTGGTTCGCGTTGTCGGCCTGCGCGGCGCAGCCGGCAACGGCGAGATACGCGACGGCCAGTGCGGCGGCCCAGCGAAGACGCGGCGCAGGTGGGGCGAGAGGCGGTGAGAGACGGCTTGAGAAGCGCGTTGAGAATCGCGATGCAATCGATGCGGCACGACGTGACGTCATGACGTGTCCCCTCCTTTCGATGGTGAGTGGGTCGGCACGAGGTCTCGTTCGCGCGCGCGCTCGTCTCGATGGCCCTCGATCGATACGCGTCGTTTTGTGGTGCGAGTGGATCCGACTGTCGCACGAAACGTGCACATCAAGCAAGTTTCGATTCGCGCGACTCACGCAGATAACCGCGTACGGCCCGCCACGCACGGGCGTCGAGCGCATCCGCATCGGTCTCGCCGCGTGCGCCCGCCGCATCGACGATCCCTTTCACGATCGCGAGCAGATCGTGCGCGACGACGTCGGGCGCGGCGACACGTGGAGCATCGCGCAGCCCGAGCGCGTGCAGCAGCGTCGCGTGGATGCGATCCGCGACGCGTGCGGTGCGCGCGCCGAGCGGCAGCCGCGCCTCCTCGAAATCGATCAGCCGCGCGAGCACGGGACGGCGCATCTGGTGCGCGACGGCCGCGCGCACCAGTGCGCGCAGCACGTCGTCGCATGACGACAGCGCGCCAGCCCGGTCGACGTCGTCGAGCAGATGCGCACTCTCGCGCTCGACGAGCGCGGCCGTCAGCGCATCGCGATTCGGGAAGTATTGATAGAGCGAACCGATGCTCACACCGGCCAGCGCCGCAACCGCGTTCGTCGTGTAACCGTCGAAGCCGTTGCGCTCCAGAATGCGAGCAGCGGCCTCGACGATCGCGTCGACGGTGGCCAGCGAGCGGCGCTGGCGCGGCGCCTTGCGCGGCGACAGCGGGATGCGTGGAGACGCTTCGGACATGGTCGGAATGCGAGTTTCGTATATGAGCAAACGCTCATATTCTATGAAACGCCCTTCCACTCAGTCAAAAGGAATCAGCGTGCCCCGGCAAACCGCGCCCCTGCCCACCCGGTTCATCGTCGTGAAAACGCGCCCCGAATGGCGCGGCTTCCCCATGCCGGAACGCTTGCGGCCGCCGTGCGAAGACATCGCGTCGATCCGCGCAACTCGGGGCGAATGCGTCTCGCGGCACTTCTACGACACCGCGTTCTACTCTGCTTGCGTGACCGATGGGTGTATCGAAGACGCGCAGGATCACCACACATGCGGACGCGCGATCGAGGCGCTTCGCGAGATGCCGTTCCGGAATCGCTGCGTCGACATTGTCGAGATCCTGCCAGTTGTCGAGAACGTATGTGCGGCCAAAGACGACGAGATCGCACTGTCTGCCGCCCGGGTGCATGCGGGATACAGGCGCGATTCAAGCGTCGAATCTGCGCAGTCGTTCTTTCGGTACCGCCTGCAAAAAGAGACGACTGTTGCAACATGCGGAACAACTGTTGTCGTACGTGACTCAACGGTCACATTGTGGGCATAATGGCGTCTTTACCGCGTGCCCAGCCCATGTCGCCCGTCTTTCTAGCACCGCTCATCGTTGCCTGTGCGTTGTTCATGGAAAGCGTCGACGCGAACATCATCGTCACCGCCCTCCCCGCGATGGCGAGGGACTTCGGGCACAGCCCCGTCACCTTGAACATTGCGATCACGGCCTACGTGGTCGGGCTCGGCGTGTTCATCCCGATCTGCGGCTGGCTGGCCGACCGCTTCAGCGCACGCTCCGTATTCCGCACCGCGATCGGCATCTTCGTCGTCGGCTCGCTGATGTGCGCGGCCTCCAATTCCCTCGGCGTGCTCACGTTCGCGCGCTTCATCCAGGGCGTCGGCGGCGCGATGATGGTGCCCGTCGGCCGCATCATCATCTTCCGCGCCGTGCCGCGCTCGGATCTCGTGCGCGCGATGAACTACCTCGCGATTCCCGCGCTGTTCGGGCCCACGGTCGGGCCGCTCGTCGGCGGCTTCATCACGACCTACCTGCACTGGCGGATGATCTTCTTCATCAACGTGCCGATCGGCATCTACGGGATCTACCTCGCGAGCAAGCACATCGCGAACACGCGCGAGCCCGATCCCGGCCCGCTCGACTGGTTCGGCTTCCTGCTGTCGGCCAGCGGCGCCGCGCTGCTGCTGATGGGCCTCACGCTGATCGACGGCTCGCTCACGTCGCGCTCGAACGCGCTCGTCATGTGCGTGACCGGCACCGTCCTGCTCGCGCTCTACGTGCCGTACGCGCGCCGCAAGGAGCGCCCGGTGCTCGACCTCAGCTTCCTCAAGATCCCCACGTATCACGCGAGCGTCGTCGGCGGGTCGCTGTTCCGTATCGGCCTCGGCGCGGTGCCGTTCCTGCTGCCGCTCGCGCTGCAGGAAGGGCTCGGCATGAGCGCGTTCCATTCGGGGCTCATCACGTGCGCGTCCGCGTTCGGCGGCGCCATGAGCCGCTCGACGGCCACGCATACGCTGCGCCGCTTCGGCTTCCGCACGGTGCTGATCTACAACGCGGCCTTCGCGGGGCTCGCGATCGCCGCGTACGGCGTGTTCCATCCTGGCATGGCGACCTGGGCGATCTGGCTGATCGTGCTCGTCGGCGGCATCTTCCCGGCGCTGCAGTTCACGAGCCTGAACTCGATGATCTACGCGGACATCTCGCCGCGCGACGCCGGCCGCGCGACGAGCCTCGGCAGTGTCGTGCAGCAGATGTCGCTCGGCCTGGGCGTGACGGTGGCCGGCCTCGTGCTGCACATTTCACACTGGCTGCAGGGGCATCAGAAGATGGTGTGGTCGGATTTCTGGCCCGCGTTCGTCGTGGTCGGGCTGTGCTCGTTCGCGTCGATTCCGATCACGCGGCGGCTGCCGCCCGGCGCCGGCGACGAAGTCGCACGCGGCAAGCGGTCCTAGACGACCGGCTGGTAAACGGGATTCGGCGGAAGGGACAAAAGGAAACGCGGCTCGCGAAGCAAACCGGAAAAACAAAAAAAATCAGCGGACATCCACACGGGGCCGGTGCACAGCCGCATGGATGTCCGCTCAGGGCTCCGGGTCTCCCGATGGGGGTTGAGAATCCCGGATTCACTTCCTGCGTGCCATTGACATATGTGCGTCGGAAGCAAAATCGTTGCGCGTCTTTATCGTCGCGCCATGAACTGCACTATAGGGAAACTTGCGCAACGCATCTGTCAACCATTGTCAGACACGGTGCTTCGGCACGTCGCACGCGCGCGCCGCTTTCGCGCTAAAGTGGTTCCCGACCATCACTCCCGGCCGCCCCTCCGATGCTTACGCTCTCGACCGCCGCCGCCCGCGCGCTGCATCTCGCCGCGCAAGGCCTGCTGACGCCGCCCCGCCGCAAGGCGACCAAATCCGACGTGCTCGACACGATCCGCCGGATGGCGCAGTTGCAGATCGACACCATTCACGTCGTCGCGCGCAGCCCGTATCTCGTGCTCTTCAGCCGTCTCGGCAATTTCTCGCCGCAGTGGCTCGACGAACATCTCGCCGAGGCGCGCCTGTTCGAGTACTGGTCGCACGAAGCGTGCTTCCTGCCGGTCGAGCAGTTCGGCCTGATGCGCTACAAGATGCTCGATCCGTCGGGGATGGGCTGGAAGTACGCGGCCGAGTGGCATGAGCAGAATCGTCCCGAGATCGAGCGGCTGCTCGCGCGGATTCGCGCCGAGGGCCCCGTAAGGTCGGCCGATTTCGCCCGCGAGGATGGCGTGAAGGGCAACGGCTGGTGGGATCGCAAGCCCGAGAAGCAGCACCTGGAGGTGCTGTTCACGACGGGCGACCTGATGGTGTCGGAACGCCGCAATTTCCAGCGCGTGTACGACGTGCGCGAGCGTGTGCTGCCCGACTGGGACGACACGCGCGACCTGCCGCCGCGCAGCGCCGTGCTGCCCGCGCTGCTCGACTACACGTGCCGGGCGCTCGGCGTCGTGCGCGCGGACTGGGTGGCCGACTACTATCGGCTGCCGCGCCGTTCGTACCACGCGGAGCTCGAGCAGCTCGCGGACGCGGGCGACCTGATCCCGGTGGCGATCGACGACTGGAAGGAGCCGGCCTACGTGCATCGCTCGCTCGAAGCATTGTTGCCGGCCGCCGAGGCCGACACGCTGCGCTCGACGGTCACGACGCTGCTGTCGCCGTTCGACCCGGTCGTATGGGACCGCCGGCGCGCGTCGACGCTATTCGGTTTCGATTACACGATCGAATGCTATACGCCCGGGCACAAGCGGCGTTACGGCTATTTCTGCCTGCCGGTGCTGCATCGCGGGCGGCTGGTCGGGCGCATCGACGCGAAGGCGCATCGCACGCTCGGCACGTTCGAACTGAAGGCCGTGCATGTCGAGCCGGGCGTGCGGTTCGGCACGGGGCTCGCAGCGGATGTCGCGAAAGCGGTGAAGAAGCTCGCGGCGTGGCATGGCACGCCGGAAGTCACGGCCGGGCAGGCCCCGCCGGAACTGGTGAAGGCGCTGGCCGGCGTGTAGACGTCCACGCAGCCGGCTGGCACGGCAGCGGCGCGCGCCGCCGGCCGTCAATCAGTCGCGCAGCTTGCGAAAACGCGGCGTGCCGTCTTCGAGGTTGCCGTTGAACATCGCTTCCGGCCGTACCCACAGCCCGCGCGCATGCGGCCACAGGTGTTCGTACACGACCACCGATTCCTCGGTTTCGGAATGGCGGGCAACGCCGATGTAGCGATACAGCCCGCCCTTGTAATGGCGATGCGTCGCGAGCTGTTCGGCTTCCTGTTCGGTCATGATGGGCTTCTCTTCGGCAAAAACGGAAAGCGCGTATTGTATGCGCTGCGCCGCGCGTCAGCGTTTCGCGTAGATGTCCGGGCGGCGGATCTCCATCACGCGCTCGGGGTTTGCAGAGAGCTCGAAGCCGACCGGCCGGTACAGCTCGTGCGCATCGGACGTCACGAGCATGATGCGGCGCAGGCCCTGCACCATCTCCTGCGCGAACACGTGGTCGATCAGCGCGCGACCGTAGCCGTTGCCGCGTTCGGCCGGCAGCACGAACACGTCGCACAGGTACGCGAACGTCGCGTGATCGGTCACGAGCCGCGCGAAACCGACAAGCCGATCGCCCAAATAGGCACCGAAGCACAGCGAGCCCTCGATCGCACGCTCGACCACGTCGCGCGGAATGCCCTGCGACCAGTACGCATCGCGATGCAGGAAGTCGAAGATCGCGTCGACGTCGAGTTCGCGCTTGTCGGTGGAAAATCTCAGCGTGGCGGGGGTGGCAGCGGGCACGTCGGTCTCCGGATGGGGTGGTGGAAAGCGAAATGCTGACGATACCGCGCGGCGTGAAGGGGTACAAGCGGCGCTGCTTATCGGCTACGGCCCGACGGATGCGCATGCTCTTTCTGGACGATTGTGGCGGGCAACCAGGCAGGAGCCGGTCGACTTGTACAGCAACCCGTACATATTTATCGAATGTGCTACACTTGTACGGTTATATGTACAAGTGAGGTAATCATGCGCACGATTCATTTTTCGGATGCTCGTGGCAATCTGAAGACCGTTATCGACCAGGTCGTCGACGATGCGGACGTCACGCTCATCACGCGCCGCGATGCACCGAACGCCGTCATCATGTCGCAGGACTACTACGACAGCCTGATGGAGACGGTGCACTTGCTGCGCTCTCCTGCCAACGTCGCCCATCTCGAACGTTCGATCGCGCAACTGCGCAAGGGCAAGGCGAAGGAACACAAGCTCGCGGCGGATGACGAATGAGCGTACGCCGCGTGCTCTTTACCTCCGACGCGTGGGACGACTATGTCTACTGGCAGGGGCAGGATCGCAAGACGCTCAAGCGCATCAACCAGCTCATTCGCGAAGCCCAGCGAACGCCGTTCGAAGGCATCGGCAAACCCGAACCGTTAAAGGCCAATCTCTCCGGCTTCTGGTCGCGCCGTATCGACGACACGAACCGTCTGGTCTACGAAGCTGACGACTCGCAGATCAGCATCGTGTCCTGCCGCTACCACTACGAATAGCATCGCCTCAGAACTCACTGCACCCGTAACGCGCGATCTGCCTTGCAACGCGTCAATCGACCGCGCACCCCGACCACGACAGACTGGAAGGAGACACCCCGATGCGCGACCGCGCCGCACTCACCGCCCCTGCCCCCCGTCATCGCCTCGCGCGCCGCGCCACGTTCTGGCTTGCCGCCGTCGCGCTCGCGTCCGTCACGCTGCCTGCCGCAGCGACCGAACTGCGCGTGATGATCTCCGGCGGCTTCACGGCCGCGTACAAGCAGCTCGGCCCCGGCTTCACGGCCGCCTCCGGCGACACGCTCGACACGATCTCCGGCCCGTCGATGGGCGAATCGAAGGAAGCGATTCCGAACCGCCTCGCGAACGGCGAAAAGGCCGACGTGCTGATCATGGTCGGCTATGCGCTCGACCGGCTGATCAAGGAGGGCAAGGTGATTCCGGCATCGCGCGTCGAGCTCGCCGATTCGCGGATCGGGATGGTCGTACGCGCCGGCGCGCCGAAACCCGACATCGGCACCGTCGAGCAGTTGAAGGACGTGCTGCTGCATGCGAAATCGGTCGCGTATTCGGACAGCGCGAGCGGCGTCTATATCGAGAAGGAAATGTTCCGGAAGCTCGGCGTCGAGGCCCAGGTGAAGCCGAAGGCGAAGATGGTGCCGCGCATTCCGGTTGCCTCGGTCGTCGCGAACGGCGACTACGAGATCGGCTTCCAGCAGGTCAGCGAGCTGCTGCCGGTGCCGGGCGTCACGTATGCGGGCAAGGTGCCCGAATCCGTGCAGTCGGTCACGCGTTTCGCGGGCGGCATTCCGGTCGGCGCCGATCATCCGGAAGAAGCGCAGAAGCTGCTCGACTTTCTCGCGTCGCCGCAGGCGCAACCGGCCGTGCGGGCGACGGGCCTCGATTCGGTGACAATGTCGCCTGCCCAATAACCCCGCCACGCCGCTTCATGCCCTATCGCCTCATCGCATTCGACTTCGACGGCACGCTCGCCGATTCGCTCGACAGCTTTCTCGCCGCGCTGTCGGAAGCGTCGCGCATGCACGGCTTTCGCGACGCCACGCCCGAGCTGCGCCCGGCGCTGCGCGGCATGTCGGCGCGCGACATCATTCGCGCGCTCGACGTGCCGATGTGGAAAGTGCCGCGCGTGACGATCGACATGCGTCGCCTGATGCAGCCGCGCGTCGCGCAAGTGGTGCTGTTCCCCGGCGTCGGCGAGACGTTCGACGCGCTCGCCGCGCGCGGCATCCGCATCGCGATCGCCACGTCGAATACCGAGGAGATCGTGCGCGACCGGCTCGGCCCGCACGCCAGCAGCCGTGTCGAGCACTTCGCGTGCGGCATTCCACTGTTCGGCAAGGCGCGTCGCCTGCGCGCGCTCGTTCGCGAGGCCGGCGTGCGCGCCGACGAAGTGCTGTATGTCGGCGATGAAATCCGCGACGCCGACGCGGCACGACGCGCGCGCATCGCATTCCAGGGCGTCGCGTGGGGCTACACCGCGCCGGACGCATTGCAGGCCCATTGCGCGACACCGTTGCTGCCTCGTCTCGACGCCTTGCTCGATCGCGTGTGACGCATTCGAGCGCTTCGCGTATCCGGTTCGCCGCATCGCTCGATGCACACGTCATCGCACGACACAGCCGCACGACGATGAAAAGCGGATGACACCGACGTGCATCCCGCACGCGTCATGCGCGCAAAAATTGCCGCCGCCGCGCACGCAACAGGTACGCAATACCTGCCCGCTTGCTTGCGCATCGATTCGTCTTACCAACCGTTACACAAACCACAGCGCGGTTGCACCTGCTACCGGATCGCTCTCCTAGAATCAGTCGGGCCGGGAAACACTTCGACCGGCGCCGCGGCAGAGCGGCGGTCGAATCCGGCCCGGGCGCGCCCGGTCTCTCGCACAGCAACGGATCACGTGATCCGTTTTTCAACCAGAGCCCCGATCGAAAGGAGGTCCCATGAACCGCTTTCCCCACATCTCGCGCCTTGCACTGTCTGCCGCTGGCCTGCTTCTCGTCGCCGTGACGGCGACCGCGCAAACCGCACAACCGGCACCGGCCGCACCGAACGCACCGGCCGCCGCCGCGACGCGTATCCACGAAGCCGACCAGGCCTTCATCACGGACGGCACGAAGACCGTGTCGACGCAGCACGACGCGGCACGCATCGCCGATTCGCGCACGTCGGACAGCCAGGTCAAGGCGTTCGCGCAACGCGTGTCCACCGACGATGAAAAGATCATCCAGGCGATGCGCGCAGCGAGCCCGCGCGGCGTCGACGTGCCGGCCAACGACCCCGACACGGCCGTGCTGGGCAGCATCAAGAACCTGCGCGGCGCCGAGTTCGACAAGGCGTATATCGAACAGGTCGCGCTCGCCGGCCAGCAGAAGGCCATCTCGGCCTTCCAGGCCGAAATCGCCTCGGGCCGCGACACGAAGCTGAAGGAAGTCGCACGCCAGTCGCTGCCGATCCTGCAGAAGCACTACGCCGACGCGCAGAAGCTCGCGGAACGTCACCACCTCGCATCGGCGCAGTAACGCGCCGCGGCGCCGCGCGTCCTGCGCGGCGCACTACTTCCCCTGTCGTCGCGTCGCCGCCCCCTTCCGGCGGCGCGACGCACATCCAACGTCGCACTTCACGCGTTGCACGTTACGTCGCGAGCTTCGCCAGCAGCCGCGCACGCACCTCCGGCCATTCGTCGTCGATGATGCTGAAGCGCACCGAATTACGCTTGCGGCCATCCGGCATGATCCGTTCGTGCCGCACGATGCCTTCCTGCTTCGCACCGAGCCGCAGGATCGCCGCGCGTGATTTCTCGTTCAGCTCGTCGGTCGTGAACTGCACGCGCACGCATTGCAGCACGTCGAACGCATAGCCCAGCAACAACCATTTCGCTTCGGTATTCGCGCGCGTGCGCTGCGCCGATTCGCTCAGCCACGTATGGCCGATCTCGAGCTTGCGGTTCCTGCGATCGATCTTCCAGAAGCGCGTGCTGCCGATCACGCGGCCCGATGCGCGATCGACGATCGTGAACGGCATCACGGTGCCCGTGGCGCGGCCCTGCAATGCGGTGTCGATATAGGCGTCGATCGTCTCAGGGCCCGGCACGACCGTGACCTTCAGGTTCCACAACTGGCCGTCCGCGGCGGCGTCCAGCAGCGCTTGCCGGTCGGATGAGTCGAGCGGCCGCAGTTCGACGCGTTCGCCAGTGAGGATCGGTGGTTCGAGGGAGGCAGAAGCGTCGGTCATGAAGGGTTCCGGAAAGAGACGACGATGGCAACGAAACGCCCATCATACGGCCGCGTCAGCCGAGGACCGCGGCCAACCGGCGGCGAATCGCCTTCGCCTCGCCGCGTAGTGCTTCGGCGAACGCATCGACGAGCAGGCTCTTGGGCCGGTGCTCGGGCACGATCACGCTGACCCGGTACGGAAACGACCGCGTGAGCGGCCGCACGTGCAGGTCGCGCCCGACGAAATCGAGCGCGGTCAGCGGATTGACGATCGCGGCGCCGAGCCCCTGCCGAACGAACGCGCACACCGACACGGCCGACGGTGTTTCGACGACCGAGCGCGGCGCAACGCCGAGCTGCGCGAACGCCTCGTCGATCAGGATGCGGTACGGATCGTTCAGCGACAGGCTCACGAACGGGCGATCGGCGAGATCCGGCAGATCGATCGCATCTTGCGCGAGCAGCGGGTGGCCGTCGGGCAACACGCACACTTCGTCGACTTCGAGCAGCGGCGTGAGCACCGTGCCGGCCGGCGCGACGTCGTGCTCGGTCAGCCCGAGGTCGTAACGCTGCGCGGTCAGCCACTCCTCGAGCACCGGCGATTCCTGCGTCGCAACCGACACGCTGACACCCGCGTGCTTCTCGCTAAAACGCCGACACGCACCAGGCAGGATTGCGTGCGAGAACGCCGGCAGCGCGATCACCGACAACTGACCGTCGCGAAACTCGCGCAGGCGCGCGGCGGTTGCCGCGACGCGTTCAAGCCCCACATACGCAAGCCGCACGTCGTCGAACAGCGTGAGCGCGGCCATCGTCGGCCGCAGCCGGCCGTGCGCGCGCTCGAACAGCGCGAAGCCGACGACCTGCTCCATGCGCGCGAGCTCGCGGCTGATCGTCGGCTGCGACGTATAGAGCATCTCGGCCGCGCGCGTGGTGCTGCCGGTGACCATCAGCGCGCGAAAGACCTCGATATGGCGGTGCGTGAGCATGATCGTCTATATCAGATATGAATCGAATGTCGATAAACAGGCATTTTACTGTATAGGCAATCAGGTGCATCATTCACGCTATCCGTTCATTCGACCCGATTCATCTGCCATGTCCCTCGATTCCCGCCATCTCGCGACGCTCGCGCAGCAACACGGCACCCCGCTGTGGGTGTACGACGCCGACGTCATCCGCGACCGCATCGCCCAACTGCGTCAGTTCGACGTGATCCGCTATGCGCAGAAGGCGAACTCGAACATCCATATCCTGAAGCTGATGCGCGAGGAAGGCGCATGCGTCGACGCCGTGTCGCTCGGAGAGATCGAGCGCAGCCTCGCGGCCGGGTTCAGCCCCGCCGGCGAGCCGGAAGGCGTCGTGTTCACGGCCGACCTGATCGACCGCCCGACACTCGCAGCCGTGCTGAAGCACGGCGTGACCGTGAACGCCGGTTCGCTCGACATGCTCGCGCGCATCGGCGAGCATGCGCCCGGCCACCGCGTGTGGCTGCGCGTCAACCCCGGTTTCGGCCACGGCCACAGCAACAAGACCAACACCGGCGGCCCGCAGAGCAAGCACGGCATCTGGATCGACGACGTGCCGCGCGCGATCGAGATCGTGCGCCAGTACGGGCTGAAGCTCGTCGGCATCCATATGCACATCGGGTCGGGCGTCGACTACGGCCACCTGTCGCAGGTGTGCGATGCGATGGTCGATCTCGTCACGTCGCTCGGCCATGACATCGACGCAATCTCGGCCGGCGGCGGCCTGTCGATCCCGTATCGCGACGGCGAGCCGCGCGTCGACGTCGGTCACTACTTCAGCCAGTGGGACGCCGCGCGCAAGCGGATCGAACGGCATCTCGGCCACCCGGTGCGCATCGAGATCGAACCGGGCCGCTTCCTCGTCGCCGAAGCCGGCACGCTCGTCACCGAAGTGCAGGCCGTCAACCGCCGGCCGCAGCACGATTTCGTGCTGATCGACGCGGGCTTCAACGACCTGATGCGCCCGTCGATGTACGGCAGCTACCATGCGGTGTCGGTGCACACGCACGATGGCGCGCTGCCCGCCGGCCGGCCGCTCGTCGATCTCGCGATCGCGGGGCCGCTGTGCGAATCGGGCGACGTGTTCACGCAGGACGCGGGCGGCGTGGTCACGCACCGCAAGCTGGCGCAGCCGCAGATCGGCGACCTGCTGTTCCTGCACGATGCAGGCGCGTACGGCGCGTCGATGTCATCGAACTACAACAGCCGGCCGCTCGCGCCGGAAGTGCTCGTCGATCGCGGCGCGCCGCGGCTGATCCGCCGCCGGCAGACGATCGACGAATTGCTCGCGCTCGAAACGTTCGAGTAACGCGACTCCCGCGTGACGATGGCCAACGGCCAGGCTTGCCGCTCACGGCAGCCTGGCCGTTTTGCTTTTCGGCGTACGGCCGGATCGCAGCCTGGAGCAACCCTTCGCCCGCACCGTAGCACCTGATCCTTCTCATCGCGCGCAACCGCAGCAGATCGCTTGCGCCACCTCTCGCACGCAGAGAAAAACATTCCACGTCGCGTGAAAAGTGCACGCATCTTTGGAAACACATTCCCTTTTGACAAAACTAAGATTGCCCTCAGTCGCACCGCATTCCTATCGCCGGATACGCATCGACGATGCATCCGGTCCACCACACTCGCAATGCTGCACGGGCAATCATGAATCGCACGCTTGAACGCTTCGCCGCACACGTCGGCCTTCGCTGCTGCTCACGCGCCTGCCTCGTCCATCCGTACGCGCCCCGGTCCTCCATCGCCCACGAACGCATGCCGTAACGCACGGCATCGCGCACGGCGAACGGCAACGCCCGCCGCCTCACGCTTCACCGACTTCCCGCTCACGGCGACGCCGCCCGTCGCCGCGGCGTCGCGCACCCTGAATTTTCGACAACAACCACGGAGACAACCATGAAACACTTCACCCCGACGTTCAAGCAAGGCATCGCGGCCGCCCTGCTCTGCATCGCGACCGCAACGTCGCATGCGGCTGACCTGCTCGACACCGTCAAGCAATCCGGTGTACTGAAGATCGCGCTGGAAGGCACCTACCCGCCGTTCGACTATCGCAATGCCGACGGCCAGCTCGAAGGCTTCGACGTCGACGTCGCGAAGGCGGTTGCCGCTCGCCTCGGCGTGAAGCCGCAGTTCGTGACGACCGAATGGAGCGGGATTCTTGCCGGCCTGCAGGCCGGCAAGTTCGACGTGATCGTCAACCAGGTCGCGATCACACCGTCGCGCCAGCAGGCGCTCGACTTCAGCACGCCGTACGTGTATTCGTCCGCGCAACTGCTGCAACGGCAAAACGATGCACGCGCATTCAAGTCGCTCGACGAACTGAAGGGCAAGAAGGTCGGCGTGACGATGGGCAGCAACTACGTCGATCTGGTCAAGACCGTGCCCGCGATCGACCTGCAGGTCTACCCCGGTACGCCGGAGAACCTGCGCGACCTCGCGGCCGGACGGATCGACGCGGCCGTCAACGATCGCCTGATGCTCAGCTACCTGATCAAGAACTCGCACCTGCCGCTGCGCCCGGGCTCCGTGCTCGCGGGCGGCGAAGACCGGATGGGCATCCCGTTCCGCAAGGGCAATCCGAAATTCGCGAAGGCGATCGACGACGCCGTGGCATCGCTGCAGCAGGACGGCACGATGAAGAAGATCTCGATGCAGTGGTTCGGCGCGGACACGACCAAGCCGGTGACGCAATAACGCAGCTCGCCCCGCGCCCGTGCACACGCCTGCACGAACGCGCGGGCCGTCCGGCACACAATCAGGAGACACGCAATGGAAGCACTCCAACTGGTCGTACATACGCTGCCCGTGATGGTCAAGGGCGCCATGCTCACGCTGAAGTTTGCCGTCGCGTCGATGGCGCTGGGTCTCGTCGTCGGGCTCGTGATCGCGATCATGCGCATCGGCAGCAACCGGCTTGCCGCAAGCGTCGCGCAGGGCTACGTCAGCCTGATGCGCGGCACGCCGCTGCTCGTGCAGATGTTCGTCGTCTACTACGGGCTGCCCGATCTCGGCATCACGCTCGATCCCACGACGGCCGGCATCTTCACGCTGACGCTCAACGCAGGCGCCTATCTGTCCGAAAGCATGCGCGGCGCGATTCTCGGCATCGGCCGCGGGCAATGGGCGGCCGCCCACAGTCTCGGTCTCACGCACGTGCAGACGCTGCGCTACGTCGTCTGCCCGCAAGCGCTGCGCCTCGCGGTGCCGAGTCTCGGCAACACGCTGATCAGCCTGATCAAGGACACGTCGCTCGTCTCCGTGATCACCGTCACCGAATTGCTGCGCTCGACCCAGGAGGTGATCGCCGCGACGTTCCAGCCGCTGCCGCTCTATCTCGCCGCCGCCGCGATCTACTGGGTCCTCAGCACGCTGCTCACGCGGCTGCAGGGTCGCGTCGAGACGCGCCTCGCGCTGCCGTCCACGCATTGAACGCGCACCCGACATTCACATGAACTCCTTCGACGGACAGAACATGATTACGCTCGACAACGTATCGAAATGGTATGGCAAGCACCAGGTGCTCTCGGCATGCAGCGCGGCGGTCTCGAAGGGTGAGGTGGTCGTCGTGTGCGGGCCGTCCGGCTCCGGGAAATCGACGCTGATCAAGACGATCAACGGTCTCGAACCGTTCCAGAAAGGCAGCATCACCGTCGACGGCACGCGGCTCGGCGATCCCGCCGCGAAGCTTGCGCAATTGCGCGCCCGCGTCGGCATGGTGTTCCAGCATTTCGAGCTGTTTCCGCACCTGTCGATCACCGACAACCTGACGCTTGCGCAGATCAAGGTGCTCGGCCGCCGCAAGGACGAGGCCGTCGAGAACGCCATGAAGCTGCTCGACCGCGTCGGCCTGAAGGCGCACGCGCACAAGTACCCGGGGCAGTTGTCCGGCGGTCAGCAGCAGCGCGTCGCGATCGCGCGCGCGCTGTCGATGAACCCGGTCGCGATGCTGTTCGACGAGCCAACCTCCGCGCTCGATCCCGAGATGATCAACGAGGTGCTCGACGTGATGGTCGAACTCGCGCGCGACGGCATGACGATGGTATGCGTGACGCATGAAATGGGCTTTGCGCGGAAGGTCGCGCATCGCGTGATCTTCATGGACCAGGGTGCGGTGGTCGAGGACGCGGCCAGCGACCGGTTCTTCGCGTCACCGCACTCCGAGCGCGCGCGCGACTTTCTCAACAAGATCCTGCATTGACCGCATGACGGCTGCGCCGCTTCGATTGACCGACACTCAAAGGAGACATCTTGAACCACCTGCATTCGACCGACACCGTTCTCGCCCATGAAGGCCGCTCGCACAACCAGCCCGGTTCACCGGTCAACCCGCCTGTCTATCGCCAGTCGACGCTGCTCTTTCACGGCACCGACGCGCTCGACGCCGTACGCGGCACGCCGCTCGCGTACGGGCGTCACGGCAGCCCGACCACGCGCGCGCTCGAGAAGGCGCTCGCGCGGCTCGAAGGCGCACACGCCGCGTTGCTGACGCCGAGCGGCCTGAGTGCGATCACGACCGCACTGCTCGCGGTGCTGAATCCGGGCGACCATCTGCTGATGGCCGACTCGGTGTACGACCCGACCCGCTCGTTCTGCGACGAAACGCTGGCGCGCCTCGGCATCGCAACGACCTACTACGATCCGGCGATCGGTGCGGACATCGCGTCGCTGATGCAGCCGAATACGCGCGCGGTATTCGCCGAATCGCCGGGCTCGCTGACCTTCGAAGTGCAGGACATTCCGGCCATCAGCGGCGTCGCGCACCAGCACGGCGCGGTCGTGCTGCTCGACAACACATGGGGCACGCCGCTGAATTTCCGCTCGTTTTCGCATGGCGTCGACGTGTCGATTCACGCCGCGACCAAATACATCGCCGGGCACTCGGACGTGCTGATGGGCGCGATCCTGACGACCGAGGCGCTCGCGCCGAAAGTCACGCGCTTCTACCGGCAACTCGGCATGACCGTCAGCGGCGACGACGCGTATCTCGCGCTGCGCGGCCTGCGTACGCTGTCGGTCAGGCTCGAGCGGCATCAGCGCAACGCGCACGTGCTGACCGACTGGCTGTCGCGGCAGCCGGAAGTCGCGCGGATCCTGTATCCGGCGCGCCCCGGCGACGCCGGCCATGCACTGTGGCAGCGCGATTTCACCGGCGCGTGCGGGCTGTTCGGCGTGGTGCTGCATCCGCAGGCCGACGAAGCCGTCCGCGCCCTGCTCGACGGCATGACGTGCTTTGGCATGGGGTATAGCTGGGGCGGTTTCGAAAGCCTGATCATCCCGTCCAATCCGACGCGCCACCGCACCGCCACCCAATGGGCGGCGGACGGCCCGCTGCTGAGGATTCATGCGGGGCTCGAGCATCCCGACGACATGATTGCCGACCTCGCGGCCGGCTTCGCGAGGATGCGCGCCGCCGCGCTCGCGGAAGCGTGACATCCGGCGACGTCACGCGTGCCACCCCACATCACGTTTTCTTCGACGTTTTTCACTCTGTCATAGCGAGATCATCATGAAAGACACACTGTTCATTCTCCGCCCGAGTTTCTTCAAGGACTCCGAAGGTCCGTTCTACTGCGGCGATTCGGTTTCCGTCGAAGGGCTGCTGAGTTTCTATCCACAGTTGCGCGATGCCGTCGACGTCGAATACGTCGATGCCCCGCGTCCGCGCCAGCCGATCGTCACGCTGATCGGTGCGGACAACCAGTCGGCACCCGTGCTCGTGCTCGGCGACGGACGAGCGCCGAATGACGACACCCTCGCGATTCGGGAGCACAACGGCCGGCGCTTCATCGATTCGCCCGCCGATATCCGGCGGTATCTGTCGGCGCAATACGGCGTGGCGCACGTCGCATAAGCACATCGGCGCGTGCGGTCGAGCGGCCGCACGGAATGGGGCGCGCGATGCGCGGCCCGTTCTCCGCCGCGCCGCCGGCCGCGAGCTACTTCACCCCCACGCGCACGTCGGCGCCCGCCGCGCGCCAAGCCTTCAGCAACGCCGCGCGCCGCCGCGGATAGCGCACGTCCAGCGGTTCGAGTTCAACGATGCGATCCGTCCGGAAATGCCGAAAATCGTTTCGCCCTTCGCACCACGCCGCCAGGATCCGCACGTCATTGAAATAGCCGAGCGCGAACGGCCATACGACCCGTTCGTCGATCGTCTTCCGGCCCTCGCCCGCGTAGCGGATCCCCAGCTTGCTTTCGGTGCGAATCGCCGCGCGCACGACACGCATGTCGACGGTTTCCCGATCCACGATCGTGCGCGGGCCGACGAGCAGCGTCGTGCATTCCATCTCGCGGCGCAGCTCGGCGGGCAGCACCGCGGAGATCTTCGCGAGCGCATCGGCCGCAGCCGTCGTGAGCTGCGCATCCGCAAACTTCCCGACCCAGCGAAAGCCGAGCATCAGCGCCTCCAGTTCCGTCTGCGAAAACATCAGCGGTGGCAGCATGAAGCCGGCGCGCAGCACATAGCCGATACCGGGCTCGCCTTCGATGTCCGCGCCCTGGGCCTGTAGCGACGCGATATCGCGATAGATCGTCCGGAGGCTGACGCCGAGCTCCCCGGCCAGCACGCGGCCGCTCACCGGGCGGCGGTGGCGCCGCAGCACCTGCAGCAGCGAGAGCAATCGTTCGGCACGCGTCATCGTTCCATGCTGCCATTTTCTGACAGCATCCGTTCATAGAATGGAACGCATCTTAATCGAACCCAGGACGGCTCCGCATGACCTCTCCGAATCTCGTTCTTCTGTATGTCGAGGACCCGGCGCGCAGCGCGCAGTTCTACGAACGCCTGTTCGGCCGCAAGCCCGTCGCCGCGTTTCCCACCTATGCGGCGTTCACGTTCGACAACGGGCTGCATCTGGGCCTGTGGTCGACCCGTGCGCGCGATTTCGTGTCGGGCGGCGCCGGCCACCGGTCAGAGCTGGCGTTCATGGTCGACGACGACCGCGAAGTCCGGCGGCTGCATGACGCGTGGAAGGCGCTCGGCGTGCCGTTCGAGCAAGAGCCCATGACGGCCGTGTTCGGCCTGACGTTCGTCGCGCTCGACCCGGACGGCCACCGCTTGCGTGTGTGCACGCCGGACGAGTGAGTACGAGCGGGCCGACCTTCGACGGGTCGCGCCCGCGCATCGGTTCAGGCTCGCACGTCAGCCCGCGCGCCGCACGGGCGCCATTTTCGAGAAGTATTTCGCACCCGCCACGCAGCCGACCACGACGACCGTCACGACAACCATCGACGGCGGCACCGTCTCGTGCAGCAGCCCTGCCGCCAGCAGCAGGCCGAAGAACGGCTGCAGCAGCTGCAACTGGCCGACGCCCGCGATCCCGCCGAGCGCGAGCCCGCGATACCAGAACACGAAGCCGATCAGCATGCTGAACAGCGACACGTACGCGAGCCCCCACAATGCGGCAGCATCGACGCCGTCGAACGACGCGGGCCAGGTGAGCCACGTGAGCGGCAACATCAGCGGCAGCGACAGTACGAGCGCCCACGAGATCACCTGCCATCCGCCGAGCTCGCGCGACAGGCGTGCGCCTTCCGCATAGCCCAGCCCGCATGCGACGATCGAGGCCAGCATCAGCGCATCGCCGACCACCGACGCCTGGCCGCCGTTGCGCAGCGCAAACGCGGCCACCGCACAGCTCCCGATGATCGAGAAGATCCAGAACGGCAGCCGCGGCCGTTCGCCGCCGCGCCATACGCCGAACAGCGCGGTCGCGAGCGGCAGCAACCCGACGAACACGATCGCGTGCGCCGATGTCACGTGCTTCAGCGCAAGCGCCGTCAGCAGCGGAAAGCCGATCACGACCCCGAGCGCGACGATGGCGAGCGACACGGCTTCGGCACGCGTCGGCCGCCGCTGCTTCAGCACGACGAGCAACAGCAGGCCGAGCGCGCCGGCGATCGTCGCGCGCGCAAAGGTGAGGAACAGCGGGTCGAGCCCCTGCACCGCGATACGCGTCGCGGGCAGCGAGCCACTGAAGATGATCACGCCCAGCAGGCCGCTGAGCCATCCGTCGGTCGTCTTTTGCACGGGAAATCCTGAACGGGGAAAGTGGATGACCGATGATCCGCCGCCCGCGAAAAGCGCGTAAGCTACAGCCCAATACAATTCGGACAAACTGTACTGGACAACCAGCCGTACAGTTCATTCTTCGCCATGAGCCAGGCCACCCCGCTTCCCGTTCCGCCCACCCCGTCGCGCACGCGCGTGGAAACCGTGATGGATACGTTGCGCGCACGAATCGCGAGCCGCGCACTGGTGCCCGGCGCGCGCGTGCCGTCGATCCGGATGATGGCGGACGCGCTGGGCGTGTCGAAATCGACCGTCGTCGATGCGTACGAGCGGCTCGCGAGCGAAGGCGTGCTGGTCGCGCGGCGCGGCTCGGGTTTCTATGTGTCGGGGCACGCGCCGCCGCTCGCGCTCGCCGATCTCGGCCCGCAGCTCGATCGCGGGCTCGATCCGCTGTGGCTGTCGCGCCAGTCGCTCGAAGCGGCGCCGACGTCCGTGAAGCCCGGTTGCGGATGGCTGCCGCCGTCGTGGCTGCCGGACGAGAG
>NZ_JAAGPB010000997.1:0-1524 GCF_017104585.1 Burkholderia sp. Ac-20392 | reverse complement strand
TGAGCGCGACGAACAGCAACGTGGCCTCGCTGTCCACGTCGACCTCGACCGCGATCAACTCGCTGTCGACGGGCCTGAGCTCGACGAACAGCAACGTCAACTCGCTGTCGACGTCGACCTCGACCGGTATCGGCTCGCTGTCCACCGGCCTGAGCACGACGAACAGCAACGTGGCCTCGCTGTCGACTGGCGTGACGAACATCAACAACACGTTGAACTCGCTGTCGACGACGATCAACAACAACCAGACGCGCGCCGCCAACAGCAACGGTATCGCGGCCGACATGAACGGCAAGGGCACCGACGTCCCGACCGTCACCGCGGGTTCGAACTCGGTGGCGATCGGCGCGAATTCGACGGACGGCGGCCGCCAGAACGTGGTGTCGGTCGGCAACAACACGCAGCAGCGCCAGATTGTGAATGTCGCGCCTGGGACGCAAGGGACCGATGCGGTCAACTTGAACCAGTTGACGGCGGTGCAGTCGACGATGTCGACGGCACTGTCGGGCCAGCAGGCGCAGATCAACTCGCTGGGCTCGCAACTGCAGCAGACCGACCAGATGGCGCGCCAGGGTATCGCCGCGGCGACTGCGCTGACCATGATGCCGCAGGTAGAACCCGGCAAGACGATCAACGTCGCCGTCGGCGTCGCCAGGTTTGCCGGAGAGTCGGGCATGGCGTTTGGCGCAAGCGCGCACATCACGACCAACGGCATCCTCAAGCTGGGAATCGGCGTGTCGGGGAACAACAAGACTTACGGTGCGGGATACGGATATAGCTGGTAACCGACCCGTTTCTTGCAACCAGTCGTTGGCATGGTGCGTGAGCGCGGCGCTGCGGCCGCGCGCACGTTAGTTTCCCGGCAGGGTCAGCCGGCCGCAGACGACGCAGGCTCGCCTGTGCGCACGTGCGTAGCGCCGTCGCGCACGCGGATCGCTGCCTGCATGCCCGACAACTTGAGTTCGGTCTCCTGATATTCGTTGACCGGCTCGGAATCGGCGACGATGCCGCAGCCGGCGAACAACCGGCAGGCGCCACCGTCGACCAGCGCGGAGCGCAGCGCGACGATGAAATCGCCGTTGCCGTGCGCGTCGATCCAGCCGATGGGCGCCGCATACCAGCCGCGATCGAAGCCTTCATGCGCACGGATGTGATCGAGCGCTTCGGCGCGCGGATGGCCGGCCACCGCCGGCGTCGGGTGCAGCGCCGCGACGATCTGCAACAGCGTCGCATCCGCCTTCAGCGTCGCGCGGATCGGGGTGCTCAGGTGCTGCAGCCTCGGCAGCCGGTGCAGCGACGGTTGCACGGGCACGTCGAGCGCGCGTGACAGCGGCGTGAGCGCCGCGCGGATCGCGTCGACGACGAGCGCGTGTTCGAACCGTTCCTTCGCGGAATCCATCAAGGCTGCGCCGAGTGCGCGATCGTCGTCGGGCGTGGCGCCGCGCCGGATCGTTCCGGCCAGCGCATGTGTGCGCACGTCGCCGGCCGCGACACGCGCGAGCCGTTCCGGCGTGGCGCCGACGA
>NZ_JAAGPB010000996.1:0-1171 GCF_017104585.1 Burkholderia sp. Ac-20392 | reverse complement strand
GCCGCGACCGCCGCACGAGGGCGCCTGCAACCCTGATTTCGGCGGGGCCGGATCGTCTGCGGCACGGGCAAACTCGCTAGAATGAAGCCTTTCCCGCGCCGAGCGGGTGCGCGGGCAGCCGGCTGGCGGCCGTCCGGCGCCTGCCAGATCCTCATCGATGACCACCGCCGATTACCGCTTTTGCCCGCGCTGCGCGAGCCCGCTCACCGAGCGCGCCGACCCCGACCATGAAGGCGGCCGCATTCGCCAGGCGTGCCCCGACGACAGCTGCGGCTACGTCCACTGGAACAATCCGCTGCCCGTCGTCGCCGCGATCGTCGAGCTCGACGGCAAGATCCTGCTCGCGCGCAACGCGGCCTGGCCCGAAGGCATGTTCGCGCTGATCACCGGCTTCCTCGAGAACGGCGAGACGCCCGAAGATGGCATCGCGCGCGAGGTGTTCGAGGAAACGGCGCTGAAGGCCGAGCACGTGTCGCTCGTCGGCGTCTACGAATTCATCCGCAAGAACGAGCTGATCATCGCGTACCACGTGCGTGCGTCGGGCACGGTCGCGCTGTCGCCGGAACTGCTCGAATACAAGCTCGTCGATCCGCCGCTGCTGCGCCCGTGGCGCGCCGGCACGGGCGTCGCGCTCGCCGACTGGATGCGGGCGCGCGGCCTCGATTTCGAGTTCGTCGACCGGCCGGGGCAGTGACGGGCCGGCCCGTCAGCAGCGTTGCATCCGCCGTGCCGCGAGCGATCGCGGCGCGGCGTTCCGCCTCTTGCCGGTGCGCCGTGTCTTGCGGCCGCCGCGTGTCGTCCACCACGCTTCCATCGTCCTGACCGCCATCGCCATGTCCGACAAGCCGCAACCGCGTCCGCGCGACGCCTATCGCCACTTCCTGCCGATCACGACCCGCTGGATGGACAACGACGTCTACGGGCACGTGAACAACGTCGTCTACTACAGCTACTTCGACACGGTCGTGAACGAATACCTGATCCGCGCGGGCGTGCTCGACGTCGAGCACGGGCAGACGATCGGCCTCGTGGTCGAGACGCAGTGCAACTACTTCGCGCCGCTCGTGTTTCCGCAGTCGGTCGACGCCGGGCTGCGGGTCGTGAAGCTCGGCACGTCGAGCGTGCGCTACGAGGTCGGGCTGTTCGCGCAGGGCGACGCGTCGCCCGCCGA
>NZ_JAAGPB010000995.1:0-1433 GCF_017104585.1 Burkholderia sp. Ac-20392 | reverse complement strand
ACCGCGCCGTCGCCGCCGCGCCAGCGCCCGCCGCCGCCCGACCCGGCGCGGATCCGGTGCGAATCGAGCCGCACCGGGTAGCGCCATTCGAGCACCTCCGGATCGGTGAGTCGCGAGTTCGTCATGTGCGTCTGCACCGCGCCGACACCCGCGAAACCGTCGCCGGCGCCGCTGCCGCCGGCAATCGTCTCGTAGTACTGGTAGCGATCGTTGCCGAATGTGAAGTTATTCATCGTTCCCTGGCTCGACGCGACGCAGCCGAGCGCGCCGTACAGCGCGTTGGTGATGGCCGACGACGTCTCGACGTTGCCCGACACGACCGCCGCCGGATACTCGGGGTTCAGCATCGAGCGCGCGGGCACGATCACCGTGAGCGGCTTCAGGCAGCCGGCGTTCAGCGGGATGTCGTCGCCGACCAGCGTGCGGAACACGTACAGCACGGCAGCCATGCAGACGGCCTTCGGCGCGTTGAAGTTGTTGTCGAGCTGCGCCGACGTGCCCGTGAAATCGATTTCCGCGCGCCGCGCCGCCCGGTCGACGCGAATCGCGACGCGAATCTCCGCACCGTTGTCGAGCGGATAGCGGTACGCACCGTCCTGCAGCGCGCCGATCACGCGCCGCACGGCCTCTTCCGCGTTGTCCTGCACGTGCCCCATGAACGCGAGCACGACGTCGCGGCCGAACTGCGCGACCATCCGGCGCAGCTCGTCGACGCCTTTCTGGTTCGCGGCGACCTGTGCGCGCAGGTCGGCCATGTTCTGCTCGACGTTGCGCGCCGGGTAGCGGCCCGACGCGAGCAGCGCGCGGGTTTCCGCATCGCGCAGCGTGCCGGCCGACACCAGTTGCCAGTTGTCGATCAGCACGCCCTCCTCGTCGATGTGGGTCGAATCGGGCGGCATCGAGCCCGGCGTCGTGCCACCGATGTCCGCGTGGTGGCCGCGCGAGCCGACGTAGAACAGCGGCGCGTCCGAGCCGTCCGCGAACACCGGCGTGATGACCGTCACGTCCGGCAGGTGCGTGCCGCCGTGATACGGGTCGTTCAGCATGAACACGTCGCCGTCGCGCATGCGGCCGCGGTTGCGCTCGATCACCGTGCGGATGCTCTCGCCCATCGAGCCGAGGTGCACGGGCATGTGCGGCGCGTTCGCGATCAGGTTGCCGTCGCCGTCGAAGATCGCGCACGAGAAGTCGAGGCGCTCCTTGATGTTCACCGAGTACGCGGTGTTCTGCAGCCGCAGCCCCATCTGCTCTGCGATCGACATGAACAGGTTGTTGAAGATCTCGAGCCGCACCGGGTCGGCGTCGGTGCCGAGCGAGCGGCGCGTCGGCAGCGGCGTCGTGCGCGTCAGCACGAGGTTGCCCTGTGCGGTCATCTGCGCGCGCCAGCCGGGCTCGACGACCGTCGTGCCGTTCTTCTCCGCGACGATCGCCGA
>NZ_JAAGPB010000994.1:0-1149 GCF_017104585.1 Burkholderia sp. Ac-20392 | reverse complement strand
GACGGCCGCCTACGCGCAGGCGTGCGCATACGGCGAGCGGATCGACGTGGCCGAGCGCTCGGTCGCGATCGCCGACCGCCTCGCCGCGCTGACCGCCCGGCAACGTGTGCACGGCCTCGTGTCCGATCTGGAAGTCGCGCGATCGCGCGCATTCGCCGACGATACGCGCGCCGAATTGCCGATGCTCACAGGCGCGCGCCGCGCCGCGTTGGTTGAACTGGCCGTGCTGACCGGGCACGCGCCCGGCGCGATTCCCGACGCGGCCGCACGCTGCCATGCGACGCCGGTGCTGGCGCGACCGTTTCCGATCGGGGATGGCGCCGCGCTGCTCCGCCGCCGCCCCGACTTGCGCGAAAGCGAGCGGCGGCTCGCCGCGTCGAATGCGCGGGTCGGTGTCGCGACGGCCGAGCTGTATCCGTCGATCGTGCTCGGCGGTTCGGTGAACTGGCTGTCGACGACCGGCGATCCGTCGTCGCTCGGCGACAAGTACGCGATTGCTTGGGGCGTCGGGCCGCTGATCACCTGGCGCTTTCCGAATCTCGCGGCGAGCCGCGCGCAGCTCGCGCAGGCTCGCGCTGACGATGCCGCCGCGCGCGCGTCGTTCGATGCGCAGGTGCTGCGCGCGCTGAAGGAAACCGAACAGGCGCTCGCCCGCTATGGCGCCGAGTGGCGCCACAAGGCTGCGCTCGACACCGCGCGTGCCGAGCACGCACGCGCTTACCGGCTCGCCGAACTGAACTACGACGCGGGCGCGCTGGATTTTCTCGGCGTGCTCGACGCGCAGCGCAGCCTCGTTGCGGTCGATGCGGCGCTGGCCGCGTCGACGCAGCAGGTCGCGCTCGATCAGGTCGCCGTCTTCAAGGCACTGGGGGGCGGCTGGCAGCGCTAGCCGGCCGTTCGTGAATCCGCACGTCAATCCGCCCGCATTCAACCATTCCGATTTCGATCATGAGCACCACAGCCGTACCCGAGAAATCCGCCCGTTTCGCGCGGCGCCACTGGATCGCCGCCGGCGTCTTCATCACCGTCATCGCGCTGGCCGGGTTCGGCTGGCGCTGGTGGACGGTCGGACGCTTCATCGAGCACACCGACGATGCGTACGTGCGCGCCGACATCGTGACCGTCAGTCCGCGCGTGGCCGGCTATGTA
>NZ_JAAGPB010000993.1:0-233 GCF_017104585.1 Burkholderia sp. Ac-20392 | reverse complement strand
AAAAAAAAAAAACCTATAAAATTATGAAAGTTCTGTGCTATTAAGATAAAATAAAAGATGTACTACAGTGTATTAGATGTGCATCTACTATCTCTGAGCTGTACAAACGCCAATTTGTCACACTTCGTGTACCTACATATAGATTACTCTATGGTGTCCGCCATCACCTAGTCGCACACACTAGTGCATTGTCTGTATCATGTATCGTGATGTGATGCAAGCATAAATACTCA
>NZ_JAAGPB010000992.1:0-1494 GCF_017104585.1 Burkholderia sp. Ac-20392 | reverse complement strand
GGGCATGACCCTCGCCGAGGAAGGCGGCGCACGCCACGTGCTCGACGCACCGCTGGCTCGCGCGGATTTCGCGGGCGAGGCGGCGATCGACGCGACGCTGCACGACGGCGCGACGCGCGACTTCAACCTGATGACGCGCCGTTCGGCCGCGCGCGGTGTGCTCGACGTCTGGCGCGCAGGCGTGCACCGCATCGAGCATGCCGATACCGTGCTGCTGCATTGCGCGGCCGGCGAGGCCGCGGTTGAAATCGACGGCACGCGCTACACACTGGAAGAAATGGACACGTTGCGGCTCGACGGGCCGCGGCGTGCGTTTGACGTCGTCGTGAGCGGGAGCGGCGCGTTGCTCGCCGTGTCGCTCGCCATCGGCGAACGAGACTGAACGCATGAAACCGACTGTCTGGCATCACCTGAGGCTGTGTCCGCACGGCCATCCTGACGAGACGATCGACGACGCGGCGATCGCCGTCGATGAAACCGGCACGATCGTCTGGCTCGGCGCGATGTCCGCGCTGCCGCACGGCTATGCGCACTGGCAGCGCGAGGATCTGCACGGCGCGTGGGTGACGCCGGGCCTCGTCGATTGCCATACGCACCTCGTGTACGGCGGCACGCGTGCCGACGAATTCGCGCAGCGTCTTGCGGGCGTCAGCTACGAGGAAATCGCGCGGCAGGGCGGCGGGATCGTGTCGACGGTGCGCGCGACGCGCGCGGCCGATGAGACGACGCTGTTCGTGCAGGCCGCAGCGCGCCTGCAGCCGCTGCTCGCCGAAGGCGTGACCGCGATCGAGATCAAGTCGGGCTACGGGCTCGACCTCGCGAGCGAACGCAAGATGCTGCGCGTCGCCCGCCAGCTCGGCGAGCGCTTCCCGGTCACCGTATACACGACCTTTCTCGGCGCGCATGCGCTGCCGCCCGAATATGCGGGCCGCGCGGATGCGTACATCGACGAAGTGTGCGACCGTATGCTGCCGGCGCTGGCCGACGAAGGCCTCGTCGACGCGGTCGACGTGTTCTGCGAGCGCATCGGCTTTTCGCTCGCGCAGACCGAACGCGTGTTCGAGGCCGCCACGCGGCGCGGGCTGCCCGTGAAGCTGCATGCGGAGCAACTGTCGAACGCAGGCGGCACGGCGCTGGCCGCGCGTTATCGCGCACTGTCCGCCGATCACCTCGAATTTCTCGACGAAGCCGGCATCGAGGCGATGAAGGCAGCCGGTACGGTTGCCGTGCTGCTGCCCGGTGCGTATTACTTCATCCGCGAGACGCAACTGCCGCCGATCGAGCTGCTGCGCAAGCACGGCGTGCCGATCGCGCTCGCGACCGATCACAACCCCGGCACGTCGCCGCTCGAATCGCTGCTGCTGACGTTGAACATGGGCTGCACGCTGTTCCGCATGACGGTGCCCGAAGTGCTGCAGGGCGTCACGCGCCATGCGGCCGCGGCGCTCGGCCGCGCGGATCGCCACGGCGCGCTCGAGGTCGGTCGCCAGGCCA
>NZ_JAAGPB010000991.1:0-1404 GCF_017104585.1 Burkholderia sp. Ac-20392 | reverse complement strand
ACCGTCGATCTGGAAGGTCAGCGCGGTCGCGGTGCTCGGCTCGCTGCTGTCGCAGCTCGACGCGACGATCGTCAACGTGTCGCTGTCGAGCCTCGCGACCGACCTGCACGCGAGCCTCGCGACGATCCAGTGGGTGACGAGCGGCTACCTGCTCGCACTCACGCTGGTGCTGCCGCTGAACGGCTGGCTCGTCGACCGGATCGGTGCGAAGGCGCTGTATCTGTGGTGCTTCTCGGCGTTCACGCTCACGTCGGCGCTGTGCGGGCTCGCGTGGTCCGCGCCATCGCTGATCGCCTTCCGCGTGCTGCAAGGCGTGAGCGGCGGGCTGCTCGCGCCGATGGCGCAGATGATGATCGCGCGCGTCGCCGGCCAGCAGATGGCGCGCGTGATCGGCTACGCGGCCGTGCCCGTGCTGCTCGCGCCGATCCTCGGCCCGGTCGTCGCCGGCGCGATCCTGCAGCACGCGTCGTGGCGCTGGCTGTTTCTCGTGAACCTGCCCGTCGGCGTACTCGCGCTCGCGCTGGCCGTACGGTTCCTGCCCGGCGACCGCGACGAAACGCAACCGCGCGAACTCGACTGGGTCGGCCTGGCGCTGCTGTCGCCGGGGCTCGTGCTGTTCCTGTACGGCATCGAACGGATCAACGAAGCGCTCGGCATCGCGGCGATCGTCGCGGCCGCGCTGTTGCTCGCGGCGTTCCTGCGGGTCGAAACGCGCAAGGGCGACCACGCGCTGATCGACCTGGCGCTGTTTCGCGGCAAGGTGTTCGGCGCGGCCGCGTCGACGCAGTTCCTGTCGAACGGCGCGCTGTTCGCGGGCCAGATGCTGATTCCGGTGTTCCTGATCCAGGCCTGCGGCCGCACGCCCGGCGAAATGGGCTGGCTGCTCGCGCCGATGGGGCTCGGCATGCTCGTCACCTACCCGTCGATGGGCGCACTGACGAGCCGGTTCGGCGTGCGCCGGCTGGCTGCCGCCGGCGCGTTGCTCGCGCTGTTCGCGACGCTGCCGCTCGTGTTCCTCGCGCTGACCGGCTACGATCCGATCCTCCTCGTGCCGGCACTGTTCCTGCGCGGCATGGGTCAGAGCGCGATCGGCGCACCGTCGATTTCCGCCGCGTATGCGTCGGTCGAGCGCCGCAACCTGCCGATGGCGACCACCTCGCTCAATATCGTCCAGCGTCTCGGCGGCCCGACATTCACGACGGTCTGCACGCTGTTCCTCGCCTGGCGGCTGCAGGCCGAATCGGTGGCGAGCGGCGGCACGCAGGCCAACGCGTATGCGTGGGCGTTCGGCCTGCTTTGCGTGCTGCACGCGGCGAGCTTCGTCACGACGCTGCGGCTGCCGTTGTGGTCGGCCGGTGCGGGCGGGAAACCTGCCGGCGCCGCGCACGCCGGTTCGCGCTGACC
>NZ_JAAGPB010000990.1:0-1255 GCF_017104585.1 Burkholderia sp. Ac-20392 | reverse complement strand
CCGCATATGAAATGGACGGCGGCGAACTGATCGGTTCGCAGCCGGTGTCGCAGCTCGCCGGCGCGGCGAGTACCGACGGCCACAGCGTCGTGCTGACGTGGGCGGCGCCCGCGAGCGGCGCGATCACGGTGTACCGCGCGGGCCAGCAGATCGCGACGCTGCCGGCCGGCACGACGACCTACACCGACAGCAATCTCGGCCTGACCGCGGCCGGCACCTACAGCTTCGACTACGTGGTGACGGCGGGCGGTGCGCCGCTCGGCAATATCGCGCAGATCGCGTACGTGCCGCCGCCGCCCCCGCCGCCGCCGCTCGCGACGACGCTGAAGAACGGTCTTGCGTCGTACTATCCGTTCGGTGCGCTGCCGGCCGTCGATGCGCTGAACGCGAGCACGATGGGCCCGTTCTCGGCCGCCGCGAACGGCGGCTCGCTGACCGCCGATCCGTTCGGCGGGCAGGCGCTGCAGGTGACCACGCAGACCGTCGACACGAACGGCTACGACGGCTACAAGCTCGTGCAGAACGCCGATATCGCGACGCAGGCGCAGTTCACGATCGGCATGTGGCTGAAGACGCCGTGTACCGACGTGGTCGGTTTCGGCACGCCGGTGTTCGCGAACAAGAACTGGCAGAGCGGCAAGAACGCGGGCCTCGCGATCGGGCTGTTCCCGCAGGCGTCGGGCGCGCCGTCGGGCACCTGCAACATCCAGTACAACGCGGGCGACGGCACCACCCGCAACGACCTGAAGACGATGAGCGTGACCGCGAACCAGTGGGTGTATGCGGCGTTCGTGATCGACACGGTCGGCAAGACGATGACCGCCTACACGTTCGACCCGGTGCTCGGCGAGCAGAAGCAGAGCACGCCGCTCACGGTGTCGGCGGCCGCGCTGCCGGGCCTCGGCACGAAGACGTTCGGCGTGAACGAGGACGGCACGGGCCAGTACCACATGCTCGCGTGCGGGTACCCGGCGAGCCACTACAGCGGCGGCTACACGGTGAACGCGTGCACGACGGTCAAGCCGAACGTGGAGAGCTTCTCCGACGTCGCGATGTGGAACCGCGTCGTGACCGAAACCGAACTGCAGTCGGTCGCGGGCTCGGGCAAGCCGCTGTCGACGATCCTTCACTGACGGAGTGCCGACATGACCATGACGAACCTGCGCCGCGTGCGCGTCGCGCTTGCCGCCTGCGTGCTGAGCGCGCTGGTCGCCGGCTGTGGTGGCGACGATTCGGGCGGCACGGCCGCCAGTGA
>NZ_JAAGPB010000989.1:0-1432 GCF_017104585.1 Burkholderia sp. Ac-20392 | reverse complement strand
GTCGTCCCGGTCTGGTTCCGTCAGACCCGTGCGAGCGCTTGCGAATCGATGATGCGTACGCGCTTGCCGCGCGTTTCGACCAACGCGTCGCGATGGAACCGCGAGAACATCCGGCTCACGGTTTCGAGCTTCATCCCGAGATAGCAGCCGATTTCCTCGCGCGTCATCCGCAGGTTGAATTCCGTCGCCGAATAGCCGCGCGCCTCGAAGCGCGACGACAGGTTCAGCAGGAAATGCGCGACGCGTTGCTCGGCCGACATCGTGCCGAGCAGCAGCATCTGGCTCGATTCGCGGACGATCTCGCTGCTCAGCATCTGGTAGAGGAAGTGCTGCATTGGCTTGATCTCGCGGCACGCCGCTTCGAGCGCGCCGAACGGGATGATGCACACGACGCTGTCCTCGAGCGCGATCGCGTCGCAGCAATGCTGGCCGCCGCCGATGCCGTCCATCCCGAGCGTTTCACCGGCAATCTGGAAGCCTGTCACGTGCTCGCGGCCGTCGCGATGCATCATCACCGTCTTGAACGAACCCGCCCGCACCGCATAGATGCTCTGGAACGGATCGTCGGTGCGGAACAGCGCGTCGCCCTGGCGTACCTGCCGGGTCGTGCAGATGATCGAGTCGAGGCGGCCGTATTCGGCCGCGGTCAGGTGCGGCGGCAGGCACATCGAACGCATCGCGCACACCGAGCAGCGCGCGGCGGGGTGTTTGGCGGCGTCGGCGCGCGTGACCGCGCGAAGCGGAATCGTCGGCCGAGGCGTGATGGATACGTCGGCGGCGCAGGGGGTGGCTGTGGACATGAGTCACTCCGGCTCGTCAGGGGTGGTGCACACGAGCGTGCACCAGGGATTCGATGACTTGGCAGGCGGCGTCGAATTCGACGGTCTTGTCGAAGAAGTAGTCGGCTCCGGCCGACGCGCATGCCTCTCTGAATGCCGGCGCCGAGTGATTCGTCAGCACGATCGTGACGATGCGCGGCGCGGCCTTCGACAGCGTCCCGATCAGGTCGAGACCGCTGCCGTCCGCCAGCCGCAGGTCGACGATCACCACGTCCGCCTGGGTGCTGCGGATATGCGTCCATGCGTCCTGGCCGTCTTCCGCCTCGCCGACGACGGCGACACCGCGGATCGCGCCGACGAGCAGCGCGATCCGCTGTCGGACGGCGACGGCGTGATCGACGAGAAACACCCGGAGCGCGGCGGGTAACTGGCTGGCATTCATGCCGGCAGTATCGTGTTGCGCCGCCGAAAATGAAATCGGCCGAATTGGAAGTTGATGTAGGCCGCTGCGACGCGTTGTAGGGCGTTTCCTACAACGCGTACGGGAAACCGCCGGAGCGGCCCGGGTGCGACGTACCGCGAGCGCGGCCGAAGGGTTGCGCGGCCGGGTCAGCCGGCCCGGCGTGCGTCCAGCGCATCGCGCGCGGTGCGGC
>NZ_JAAGPB010000988.1:0-1562 GCF_017104585.1 Burkholderia sp. Ac-20392 | reverse complement strand
CTGCGCGCACTCGACGCGGTGCACGCGGGGCTCGGCGTCGAAGTCGCGCGCGTCGACGTGCAGCCCGCGTTTCCCGGTGCGGCCGCCGATGCGTTCAACGCGGTGCTGACGTCGCTGCAGGTCGCCGAACGGACCATCGCCGAAGCGCGCACCGCTGCCGAGCAGCGGCGCCAGGACGCGCAGCAGGATGCCGACCGGATCGTCCAGGACGCACAGGCCCATGCGGCCGAACGCGTCGCCACCGCGCAGACCGACACGCTGGAAATCCGGCAGCTCGACGCGACACTCCGCGACAACGGCGATCCGGGGCTGCTGGCGCGGCTGTATCGCGATCGCGTGCAGCGCGTGCTGTCGAAAGCCGGACGCGTGACGACGATCGATCCGCACGACACCTCGAACCTGATCCTGCCCGGAAACGCCCGATGAATTCGCTCGCTGAACCGGCCACGCAGCCGGACACCGCGCCCGCCGGCAAGACGGCCTACGCGCTGTCCTCCGGCGAGCGCCGCACGATCACGCGGCAGATCGCGCTGGCGTTGCTCGCGGGCGGCCTGCTCGTGCTGTCGTTCGCGTGGCGCATGCTGGCGGCCGGCGGCGACACGCTTGCGCAACTGCTGGCCGCGCTCGCGTCGTTGATCGTCGCGGGGCCGGTGTTCGCAAGTGCGTGGCACAGCCTGCGTGCGCCGAGCCTGCACGGCGTGACCGATCGCCTGATCGCGCTCGCGATGCTGGCCGCGTGGGCGATCGGCGACATGACGACGGCCGCGCTGCTGCCGATCGTGATGACGTTCGGCCATGCACTCGAAGAGCGCAGCGTGCTCGGCTCGCAGGAGGCGATCCGAGCGCTCGGCCGGCTGACGGCCGGCCGTGTGCGCCGCATCGGCGCCGACGGCACCGTGGTCGACGTCGCGTACGACGCGCTGCGGGTGGGCGACCGCATCGAAGTGGTGGCCGGCGCGCGCATTCCGGTCGACGGCATCGTGGCGGCGGGCACGTCGAGCGTCGACAACGGGCCGATCACCGGCGAATCCGTGCCGCACGACGTCGATGCCGGCAGCACGGTGTATGGCGGCGCGCTGAATCTCGACGGCGTGTTGCGCATCGACGTCACGCATACCGGCAAGGATTCGACGCTCGGCAAGATCATCGCGCTGATGCAGCACGCGGAACAGGTGAAACCGCCCGTCACGCAGGTGCTCGAGCGGCACATGGGCGCGTATCTCGCGCTCGTCCTGCTGATCGCGGCGATCGTCTGGTTCACGTCCGCGAATGCGTCGGCGATGCTCGCGGTCATCGTGGCCGCGTGTCCGTGCGCGCTGGTGCTCGCCGCGCCGTCCACGGCCATTGCCGGGATCGCGGTCGGCGCGCGGCACGGCATCCTGTTTCGCAATGCCGCGTTCCTCGACAAGATCGCCGAGGTCGATTCGCTCGTGATCGACAAGACCGGCACGCTCACCCGCGGGGAATTGCAGGTCCGGCAGGTGTGGCTGCAGCCCGGTGCCGACGGCGCGCAGGCGCGTGCGCTGGCCGCGCGGCTCGGCGAAAGCAGTGCGCATCCGGCG
>NZ_JAAGPB010000987.1:0-1260 GCF_017104585.1 Burkholderia sp. Ac-20392 | reverse complement strand
TCAACACGTTCGCGCCGCAGCTCGGCATCTTGTCCGCGCGGCACGAAACCCAGTATTCGCGGTTGTTCCGCTCCTGAACCCGACGCTACCCGCCATGAACGCACCTGCTCCCTCCCTCGCCCGCCGCACGAAAAAACTGCCGCCGCTGCGCGTCGGCATCGGCGGCCCCGTCGGCTCCGGCAAGACCACGCTGCTCGAAATGCTGTGCAAGGCAATGCGCGACCAGTACGACCTCGTCGCGATCACCAACGACATCTATACGAAGGAAGACCAGCGGCTGCTGACGGTCGCGGGCGCGCTGCCCGAGGAACGCATCATGGGCGTCGAGACGGGCGGCTGCCCGCACACGGCGATCCGCGAGGATGCGTCGATCAACCTCGAGGCCGTCGACCGGATGCTGTCGCGCTTCCCCGACGCCGACATCGTGTTCATCGAATCGGGCGGCGACAATCTCGCGGCGACCTTCAGCCCAGAGCTGTCGGACCTGACGATCTACGTGATCGACGTCGCCGGCGGCGAGAAGATTCCGCGCAAGGGCGGCCCCGGCATCACGAAGTCCGACCTGCTCGTGATCAACAAGACGGATCTCGCGCCGCTGGTCGGCGCGAACCTCGACGTGATGGCGTCCGACACGAAGAAGATGCGCGGCGAGCGGCCTTATGTGATGACGAACCTGAAAGCGCTCGAAGGCGTCGCGGACGTGATCGCGTTCATCGAGAAGAAGGGTTTGCTGACGGTCTGAGCGGCGTGGCGGCGCGATACGATGCCGCCACGCGTGCTCATGGCGGCATGGCGCCGCCTTCGCCTAGTCGTCGGAAGGGTCCTGCGCGTCCTGCAGTGCGCGCACGCCGCGTTCGGCAGGCGGCAGCAGTGCCGCGAGCACGTCGACCGTGCGTGCGGTCGCGCCGCGGTGGCGCGACGCGAATGCGGCGCCAGCCGCGCCCATTGCGATGCGCCGCGCCTTGTCGGCGAACAGCGCATCGAGCACGTGCGCGAGATCGAGCGGATCCTCGACCTGCAGCGCCGCACCAGCCGCAACCGCATCGGCGGTCGCCTGCGTGAAGTTGAACACGTGCTTCCCGATCAACACCGGCACGCCGACCGCGCACGCTTCGATCAGGTTCTGGCCGCCGAGCGGCAGCAGGCTGCCGCCGATGAACGCGATGTCGGCCGCCGCGTAATACGCGCCGAGCTCGCCCATCGAATCACCGAGCAGCACCGTCACGTCATCCGGCAGCGGCTCGGCGGCCGGCAGCGCGG
>NZ_JAAGPB010000096.1:0-22297 GCF_017104585.1 Burkholderia sp. Ac-20392 | reverse complement strand
AAATGTACGAGAAGATCATATGGGCGAAGTAGAAAATGTGTGGAAGAGGAGAAGAGAGGAAGGGGAGAGAAGAGAAGAGGGCAAGAAAGGAAGGGGAGAGAAAGAGGAAAGAGAGAGGAGAGAGAAAAAGGAGTGGAAAAAGGCGAGGAGGACAGCGGAGAAGGAGACAGAGAGAGACAGACTATCCGTAAAGCGACCGTGCCGGCCGCGAGCCAGATGCCGGCCGTCGCATGAATGTTCTTCCACAGCGGCCGGCCGCGCAGCGACAGGTCGGGGCGCAGTGCCTGCCCGACGCGTGCCGCGCCGCGCGGCCACCACAGTGCGATGCCGGTGCCGATCATCACGAAGGTCCAGCACGCGGCGAGTTCCATCAGCAACTCGCCCGTCTTGCCGAGCAGCAGCTTACGATGCAGCATCCGGTCGATCTGCATGAAGCGGTTCTCGACGCTCAGCGTGCCGAGCACGCTGCCGTCGTAGGGGTTCACGTACACGCTCTCGCGACTGCCGTCGCGCAGCCGGAACACGTATTCGGCGCTGCGGTCCGGCGCGGTCGAGACCTGGACGGACACCGGCGTCGCGCCGGCCGGCATCGCGGTGCGCGCGCTCGCGAGCAGCACGTCGGCATCGAGTCGCGGCGTGGCGCGCGGCTCGACGACCAGCCGGTGCGGATACAGCAGCGGTTCGATCTGCGGCTGGAAGCAATAGAGCGTTCCGGTGATCGCGAGGACCACCAGGAACGGCATGACGAACAGGCCGGCATAGAAGTGCCAGCGCCAGAGCGTCCGGTAGCCGGCATGGGCGGATTGGGCGGGCGAGATCGCCCGCTCGACGGTGGTCGACATGGTGTCAGCTCCTCGTGTTCGTTGAGCGGTCACGCCGGCGCGGGCCGGCGGACGTCAACGCGCGTTGCGCCCGCCTGCCGGCATCGACGAAACGGGCGGCGCGGCGCCATGCGCGGAAGGGGCGCATGACGGCGTCGCCCGCGCGAGGCGGGCAGGCGGGTGAACGCTTGAATCAGGTCGTGTGAGACGAACGGCGTGCAGGCCCGCGCACGTCGACGTGCACGAGCCGCTGGGCGGAACCGTCAGCAGAACAGGGGAGGTGCGCGGGAGGGTGGGCGATCGTCGAAGATCGATCGCACGATGGGAATACGGTCGAAGCGAATCCGGAAGCGCCGCGGCGCGGCGGCGGGAAACAGCAGCACCAGCAGCACGAACGACGCCAGTGCCGTGAACAGCGCGGCGCCGAATGCGCACAGGCTGTCGCTGCTGCCGGACGATGCCGTGTTGTCGGCATGCCCGTCATGCTTGAGCGCATCGGCGAGCGCGAGCGCGTCGTTGGCTGGTGTGATCGGCGCGCCGGCATCGAAACGGGCAGCCAGTGCGGCCACGTTGACGATCAGCGGGCCGCGGCCCGAACACAGCACCACCGAGCCCGCATCCGGACCATCCGGATCGAGCATCACGGCGCCCGACATCAGCGCGCGGGACAGCAGCGTCACGAGGAGGAACCCCCACAGAAGCTGTCGCGCGACGCCTTGCCGGAGCAGGAAGCGGCGAAGTGCGTTCATGGCGCGCGATTGTACCTCCGTTTGCAGGGAGGGGCCGGCCGCCACGCTGATGCGCGGCATCAGCCCGGCGTGCTGCCGGACGCGGACGAAAGCACGCGGGTGGCTATTCGGAACCGAACGATCCGCTGCCGGGCGGCGCGTTCGCCGGGCCATACGACCACGTGCCGTCCGCTCGGGCGGTCAGCACGTTGCCCGAGCGCCGGTCGTACAGATGCCACTGCTCGTCGGCCGGATCGTCGCCGTACGGCCAGGTCGTCAGCTTGCCGCCGAGGTCGAAGTCGAACGCCCACGAACCTGGCTGCGCGCACGGCGTGACCGACTGCAGGATCTGTCCGTCGAGCCGTTGCGCGGCGGCCGCGATGTCGCCGGATCGGGATTCGCTGTGTGCGAGCTCGTGACCGTCGAGCGCGATCGACCAATGGCAGTAGCAGATCCACAGGTGCCCGTTGCCGGCCACCGTCACGTGCCGCGACGCGAGCCTGTCCCGCGCGGTCGCGGACAGGTCGGGCGAGCCGGCGAGCGGCTCTCTGACATGCAGCGCGGGTTGCCCGAATTCGAACGTGAGAAAGCTGCCCTGGCCTTTCGTCACGGACCAGGCAGGGGTTTCGCAGATGGCCGGCCAGATCTGGTCGAAGTCGACAGCGTTCACGGCGTGCGTCTCTCTTCGGCGAAACCGGCTTCGGCATCGTTCGCGCTGTCGTCAGCGTCGGCCAGCAGATCGGACAGGTCGGCCGGCGACAAGCGCCGCATCGTCCGCTCGACGTCGTGATCGTAGCGGCGATCGTTCGGGTCGAGATGCTTCTGCGCCTTGCGGCCGTAGCGTTTCACGAACACGCCGAGTGCGCCGGCCAGTCGGGATTTCCGGTTCCTGGGGATCATGCGGCGAGGTCATCGGGCATGCGCGCGCCGCGAATCGGGAAGGGCCGCCGCGGCCGTGCGTGACGCCTGCGGCAGCCGGTGCATTGCGCCGGCTCAGGCCGGATACGCATCGTCGACTTTCAGGTTCGCGAGCCGGAACAGCGTGCGCAGCGTCTGCGGATGAATGTCGCGGTGCGCGGCGAGCGACGTCAGCATGAAGTCGAGCACCTTCGCGTAGCGGAGCAGCACGAGGCAGCGCGCGAGATCGGGCGTGCGGCCGCGCATGTCCTCGGCGAGGTGAACCATTTCGGTGGACAACGAGCGTGCCATCTCGAGTTCCATCTGCTGTTTGTCGGTCCAGTCGGGCAACGGCTGTTCGAGCAGCTTCGAGAGAAAGAGCTGGAACGACGTGTCGGACGAATTGGGCAGCGCATCCATGAAGGGCCTCGTAACTTGCTCGGATCGTTCGGGCGTATCCGGTGGATGCGCCCGAGGGTGGGTTCGTGTCCGCGCGGGGATCGGCGCGGTTGTCACCCGAACGGAATGCAGGTTCCGTACCAGCCCCGCGAGACGATTGTTGAGTATTGTTGAGCGACGATGCGATGAGGGGCGGGAGTCCCGCCGGTGCTGGGTGGCGGAGGTGATCGAGGCCGCCGTCTACACGCGTGATGCGACGAAGACCGGATACCCGGAGCGGCTCGCCGAGGCGAAATGCTTCACGGATGTAACGTAACGCCCGTTTAAATCACGTGACGCGTTTCCGCGACGAACCGCGCGACCCGCGGCGGCCCGTGCATTCCGCCTGCGCCTGCCGGGCGTTCGGCAGGCCGGACGCGGTGCGACAGGACGTTTGCCCCGGAGCGGCGGGCAACGTCCGCGAATGTGACGGGTGTTTCAAATCCGAGACGGATTTACCCGCGGCGATCCGGTTGCGCGCGCTGTCCAACTGGCCCAGCGAATTACCGGCCAATTGTCCATGGGCAGACGGCGCGCGTTTGCCAACAATCGCCTGATCATCCCTGCGAGGTTCGACATGAGCGTCCACGCTTTCTTCTCGGCCAACCTGCTGCTGGCCTACACGGCCTATTTCATCGGGACGGCCAGCCCCGGGCCGAGCAATCTCGCGATCATGTCGGTCGCCGCGAACCAGGGCCGCAAGGCGGCCCTCGCGTTCGCGCTCGGCGTCATTTCCGGATCGATGTTCTGGGCGACGGTGGCGGCGCTCGGCGTGTCGGCCGCGCTGCTGGCGTGGTCGAAGCTGCTGGTCGCGATCAAGCTCTTCGGCGGGCTGTACCTGCTGTGGCTCGCGTTCAAGTCGGGGCGCACGGCGTGGTCGGGCAAGGCGGCGGCGTCGCTGAACGCAGCGGGCGAACAACGGCTGTCGCGCTTCTATGTACGCGGCGCGATGCTGCACCTGACCAATCCGAAAGCGATCCTCGTGTGGGTGTCGATCGTCGCGCTGTCGTCGAACGGCGCGGGCGCGTCGCACGGCGCGGTCGTGCCGGGCTGCCTCGTGATCGGGAGCCTGGTGTTCGGCGGCTATGCGCTCGTGTTCTCGATGGACGGCGCGCGCCGGCTCTACGTGCGCGGCCGGCGCGCGATGGAGGCGTGTCTCGCCGTCGTGTTCGGCGTGGCCGGGATCCGGCTGCTGGTGTCGAACGTGTAGGGTACAGTCGTGCTCGCGAACAATATCCTGCGGGGGGAAGATGAGCCGAAAGATCGAGATCTGGCGTGTCACCATGGTACTGGCGTCGACGAGCTTGCGTAGCCGGGTCAGTGCGCTCCCGGGTGATCTATCGCTGGATGCGTGCTGGACGCTGGAGCAGCAGCAGGGCTATATCGAGGCGATGCTCCAGGATCGATTGACCGACACGCAAGTGTGGTCGCGCAAGTCGGGAGACGATGGGCTTGCGCGCTTCTGTGTGGTCGACGGGGTGCGGCGTCTCAGGGCGATCTGGCAATTCGGGGATGGAAAGCTGCCGCTTTCGTGCACGTGTGGCCCGATCGATGGCGAAGTCGTGGCGGGGCTGCGATATGACGAACTGCCGGAAGTCGTTCGGGCGCGCTTTCTGGCGTACGAGTTTGCAGTGTTCCTGTTCGATGTCGACGACGACGTTGTCGAGGTGTTCGAACGCATCAATCGCGTGGACGGATCGCTCGGAACAATCGAAAGTGGGAACCTGAGGTGAATCGATTCCGTACTATCGCTTCGCGCCTGTCGAGCGCTGGACTGTCCGTTTTCCTGATGTTCGGTTGTGCCACCGGCGAACCGCCATTGACCGAAATATCCGGGGCAAAAGCACCCGTGCTGCACGATCTCGCCGACATCAGCCTCGCGGTCCGATCGATCGACTGCGACGACCTGAACCAGTGTTCGGTCGTGGCGCGAGGCGTTTATCAGGGCAGGACGGTAGGGCTCAAGGTCGTGTTCGGAGTGCGCGTCGGCAATGGCAGGGGAATGGCTTACGAGTCGATCGGCAGGGAAAGCGATGCGCTGCTGGACGCGATGGCGACGCTCTACGGGCAACCGCTTCCATCGCCGCATTTCGCGGCGCGTGTGTATGGCGACATGATCTTGCTGGGCGGCGACCTTCGCAGCCTTCGCACATCCCCGGTACAGGCGAAGGTTTTTCTCTTCGCCAAGGGCGCCCAATCGAGCAGTGCCGAACTGTACACGAACGTCGACGCAAGGCGTGGCGTACTCGAGATCCTTGAGAAGGATCCGGGCTACCGCGAGAACGTACTGGCTGCGCTCGCGCAGTAGGCGGCCGGCGCGCGATGGAAGCGTGTCTCGCCGTCGTGTTCGGCGTGGCCGGGATCCGGCTGCTGGTGTCGAACGTGTGAGGCGGCACGCCCGCGCATCTAGCGGGGGCCGCGCCGCCTGGCCGGGCGCCCGGCGTCGCCCGGTTGCTCCGCCGGGCGCGTGAACAGCGACACGATCGTCTGCCGCAGCCAGCGGTGCGCGGGATGGCTGTCCCAGCGCTGATGCCAGATCACGCAGTAAGGCCGTGCGGGCATGCGCACCGGCGGTTGCCGTGACACCAGTTCCTTTTCATGGATCGACAGATCGAGCAGCGTGGTCGGCAGCACGCCGATGAAATCCGACTCCCGGATGATCGCCAGCGCGGGCGAGTACGCGTTCAGCGTGAGGACGAGATTGCGCTGCAGGCCGTGCGCCGAGAGCAGGCTGTCGTACACCGGCACCCGCATGCCGGAAAACCCGACGTCGAGATGCCGCGCCGCCAGAAAGCGCTTCAGCGTGAGCGGCCCCTTCGCGAGCGGGTGATCCTTGCGCATCAGGCAGCTCCAGTGGATCGGCCACATCTCGTGCGTGCGTACGCCGCTGCTCGGGCTCGAGTCGTTCAGGTATCCGCCGATCGCGAGATCGACGCCGCCGCGGTCGAACATGGCCGGCAGGTCGGCGACGCTGAACGGCGTGATCTCGATCCGCATCGATGGCGCATGCGTGCCCATGTACTGCGCGAGGCGCGGCATGATGCGCTCGACCGAGTAGTCCGACATCGCGATCGTGAAGGTGCCGCGATGCTCTTGCGGGTCGAACTGGTCCGGCGAGATCGCCTGCTTCAACGCGTCGAAGTGCGGCTGGACCGCGGACCACAGCTCGCGCGCCCGCGCGGTCGGGCGTACGCCTGAGACGGTCTTCTCGAACAGCACGTCGTCGAGCGATTCGCGCAGCCTGCGCAGCGCATTGCTGACCGCCGACTGTGAAAGCGCCAGCCGCTCGGCGGCGCGCGTGACGTTGCCTTCGGCCATCAATGCCGCGAACACGCGCAGCAGGTTGAGGTCGAGCTGGCGGAACACATCCTTCATCGCACATCTCCCATTCGGGTGCCGGCATCCCGCGCGTGGCGTCGGAAACCGGAACATCGTGGCGGCCAGTGTCCGGGCGGCGGGCCGTTCGGGCAAGGCCGCGTTTGCCCTTGCCGCGAGCCGGCTGGCGACGCGACGAAGCCGCGCGCCGCGCTCGCACCGTTATTCACGTTGGTGATGATCATATTCCGGAAATCCGTTGGACGCGGTAACGGTGCGCATCGACCATGAGCACGAAGCCACTGCAGCCAGCAGAGGGAGGAGACAAACGATGAAAGAGGATGCAGTGAATCCGGCCGGCGCGATCGCGCTCGATCGCCTTTCGGTTGCGGCGCAGCCGTCTGCGCGGGCCGGCACGATGCGCGACGTCGCGGCGGCCGCAGCAGGCAACGCGCTCGAATGGTTCGACTTCGTGATCTACGGCTATTTCGCCAGCGTGATCGCGAAGCTGTTTTTCCCGGTGGCCGGGCAGGTCGGGTCGCTGCTGCTCGCGACGGCGACCTTCGGCGTGGGGTTCGTCGTGCGGCCGCTCGGCAGTGTCGTGCTCGGGCTGTACGGCGACCGGTACGGCCGCAAGGCGGCGATGTCCTTCACGATCTGGCTGATGCTGGCCGGCACGGCCGCGATCGCGGTGGCGCCGCCGTATGCGCAGGCCGGCTGGCTCGGCGCCACGATCCTCGTATTGGCGCGGCTCGTGCAGGGTTTTGCGGCATCGGGCGAATTCGGCAGCACCGTTGCCTTCCTCGCGGAAAAGGCGCCGCCGCATCGACGCAATTTCTTCGTGAGCCTGCAGATGTCGAGCACGATGCTGGCCATCGTGCTGGGCGGCACGATCGGCACGATCCTGACGACGTCGCTCAGCCCGCATCAACTCGAAAGCTGGGGCTGGCGCGTGCCGTTCGTGGTTGGCCTGCTGATCGGCCCGGTCGGTTTCTACATCCGCAGGAGCGTGTCGGAAACCGATGCGTTCGTGCACGGCGAAGCGCTGCCGGTTTCGCAGGTGCTCAAGCGCCTGTTCGGCGAGCACCTCGCGTCGTTCCTCGCGGCGATCGGCGTGACGATCGTCAGTACCGCCGCGTTCTACATGTACCTGATCTACATGCCGACGTTCGCGGTGAAGCAGCTCGGGTTGCCGATGTCCGCGCCGTTCATGAGTACGACGGTCGCCGGCATCGTGATGGTGGCGATCGCGCCGGTCGCGGGCCTGCTCGGCGACATCTGGCGCCGGCCGGTCGCGATGGTCGCCGCCGCGATCGTCGTGCTGTCCGCGATCACGCTGCCGCTCTATATGTGGATTATCGCGAGCCCGTCGCTGCGCAACCTGCTGATCATGCAGGCCGCCGCCGCTGCGCCGATGGGCGTGCTCGTCGGGCTGGTGCCCGCGCTGGCCGCGCGCGCGTTTCCGGCCGCGGTGCGCAGCACCGGGCTCGCGGTGTCGTACAACATCCCGACGACGGTCTTCGGCGGTTTTTCCCCGCTGATCGTCACGTGGCTGATCGCGACCACGCACAACAAGGCGGCGCCGGCGCTGTACATCGTCGCGATGTCGGTCGTAAGCCTGGTCGCGCTGCTCGGGTTCCGGCGCATGCCGAGCGAATAAGCGAGCCGGATCCGGTTTCAATCCGTATCGCTTAAATAGAGGATAACGAATCAAATGTCCGTTCACGGCGGCATCGAAACGATCGGCCGGACTGGCCGCCCCGTCACTCTCAACAGGAGAAGTCACGCATGAAATTCACCCCTACGTTTGCACCACCCAGCGAGGCGGAACTCAAAGGACGCCTCGACCGCGTGCGCGCACGCATGGCGGAAGCCGGCCTCGATCGTTACGTGGCGTTCTCGCCGGACAACATCTACTACCTGACGAACTTCGCGAACATCGTCCACGAGCGGCCGTTCGTGCTGGTCGTTTCGCGCAGCGGCCCGCCGCAGTTCGTCGTGCCGCAGCTCGAGCAGCCGCATGTGCGGACGCGCTCGATCGGCGAACTCGAGCTGATTCCGTACTTCGAATTCCCGGCGCCGGCCGGGCGCGAATGGAGCGACCGTTTCAAGGCGCTGTTCGGGCCGGGCGAGCGAGTCGGCGTCGAGTCGGTGTGTCCGCTGCAGGTCTATGCGAAAACGCCGGGCGAGCGCGTATGTATCGACATCATCGACGACGTGCGGATGATCAAGTCCGACTACGAGATCGGCCGCCACGTGTATGCATGCGGGATCGCCACCGACGCGCACAACCTGCTGCTGAACGAAGCGCGCCCGGGCCTCGGGATGGCGGAGATGTCATCGCGCATTCGCGGCTTCATCATGCAGCGGCTGCTGGCCGACGATCCGTCGCTGAACCCGTCGGCGACGCGAATCGTCGCGGTGTTCCAGCCGGGCAGCGTGTCGCACGATCCGCACAATTTCAGCAACATCGACATGCGGATGGAGGAGGGCGGCCCGCACGTGTCGATCGTCAATGCGGTGATGAACGGCTACGGCGCGGAAGTCGAGCGGACCTTCTTCCTCGGCCACGTGCCGGACGCGGCGCGGCGCGCGTTCGACGTGATGTCGGAAGGGCGGCGGATCGCGTTCGACGCGGCGATGCCGGGCGCGCTGCTGAGCGACGTCGATCGCAAGGTCAACGACTATTTCCGCCGCGCGGGGATGGGCGACCGGATGCTGCACCGGACCGGGCACGGGATGGGCGTCACCGCGCACGAGGCGCCGTTCTTCGCCGAAGGCTACGACCGGCCGATCGAGAAGGGGATGTGCCTGACGATCGAGCCGGGCATCTATATCGAGGGTGTCGGTGGCTTCCGTCATTCCGATACGGTGCTGATCGGCGATGAAGGCCCGGTTCAGCTGACCGGCGGGCCGCTCGATCTCGACGCGTTGACGTTCCAGGGGCGGGTGTAGTCAAGCGGAGGCGTTAAAAAAAGCCGCTGCACGGGCGTGTGCAGCGGCTTTTTTGCGGATGGCTCGCTTCAGAAAATAAAGCCCGTATTGATGAACTTCGAGTAGTGATCCGACACGATCGAATCGAGCAGTTGCTTGCTGCTGTCGGTCTGCTTCGCCGCGACCATCGAGCGGATCGAGAACGCGCGCAGCGCGTCGCTCACCGACAGCGTGCCTTCCGCCGAATCCTTGCGGCCCGCGAACGGGAACACGTCGGGCCCGCGCTGGCACTGGCAGTTGATGTTCACGCGGCACACCTGGTTCACGAGCGGATCGACGAGCGCGCCGATCTGCGCCGGATCGGAACCGAAGATGCTGACCTGCTGGCCGTGATCCGATGTCGTCACGTAGTCGAGCGCGGTGTCGACGTCGTCGAACGTCGCCACCGGAATGATCGGCCCGAACTGTTCCTCGCGATACAGCTTCATCCCTTCCGACACCGGATACACGACGGCCGGATAGAACAGCGTCTTGCTGAACTCGCCGCCCGAATGGTTGACGACCTGCGCGCCCTTGGCCTTCGCGTCGTCGATCGCGTCCGTCATGTAGGCCGTGCGATGCATGCCCGGCAGCGGCGTGATGCTGACGCCTTTCTCCCACGGCATGCCGATCTTCAGCTGTTCGAGCGCGGCGGTGAAGCGCTTCAGGAATTCGTCGACGATCGAGCGGTGCACGAGCAGCATCTTCAACGCGGTGCAGCGCTGGCCGTTGAACGACAGCGCGCCGAGCAGGCATTCCTTCACGGTGAGGTCGAGATCGGCGTCGGGCAGCACGATCGCCGCGTTCTTCGCGTCGAGGCCGAGGATCGCGCGCAGCCGGTGCGACTTCGGGTGCTGCTTCTTCAGGTGATCGGCCACCTTGCTCGACCCGATCAGCGCGAGCACGTTGATCTTGCCCGACGCGAGCATGTGCGGCACGACCACCGCGCCCGGCGCGTAGATCGTGTTGATCACGCCCTTCGGGAACGCGTCGCGGAACGCCTCGAGCAGCGGCTCGAACAGCAGCGTGCCGTACTGGGGCGGCTTGAACACCACGGTGTTGCCCATCAGCAGCGCGGGGATCAGCGTCGCGAAGGTTTCGTTCAGCGGATAGTTGTACGGGCCCATGCACAGCACGACGCCGAGCGGCGTGCGGCGGATCTGGCCGATCGTGCCTTCGGCGATCACGAAGCGCGAATTCGCGTTGTCGAGCTCCTTCAGCGCGTCGATCGTCTGCGTCATGTACGTGACGGTGCGGTCGAACTCCTTCTGCGAATCGGCGAGGCTCTTGCCGATCTCCCACATGATCAGGTTCACCACCAGCTCGCGCTGCGCGACCATCCGCTTGATGAAGTCCTGCATGCACGCGATGCGCTGCTCGACCTTCATCGTCGGCCACTCGCCGCGGCCGGCGTCGTATGCGCGCACCGCGGCGTCGAGCGCCGCGTCGCTTTCCGTTTCGCCCATCACCGGGTAGCTGCCGATCTCGACCTGCTCGACGCTGCCGTCCGCCTGTCGCACGCACACGGGCGACAGCACGGTCTTGGTCGCGCCGTCCCACGGTCGCAATTCGCCGTCGACGAGCGACACGCGCTGGTGGATCGGCGAAGTGAGCCGGTACTCGGCGGGGATGTCCTGAAAGGCGGGAAACAGCTGCTGCAGGGAGGCGGAATCGGGCATGACGGTCTCGTTTGACGGGGTGTCCGGGAAGGACGGGCGCTGCGAATCCTGAGCTGGGTGATCCTCGATCCTGATTCGGCATCATGACGCGCGGACGACGACGCGTCACGCGTGACCATGGCCGAATCAAAGAATGGAACCAGTTCCATTAAAAAGGAACGCCGGCGCGAATGCAAGATTTGCCGAACCGTCTCACATGCGCCGTAAGCATTTGGAAAGACTGTTGCCGAATGCTTGGTATAACACGCCAACTGCACCCGCAAACGTTTCCCTTGGGCCGGATTGCGCGGATAATGGCCCGGCGCGGCGAAGAAAAAAATGAAGTGAGCCTGAGAGCATATGTAGTGAAGAACAGAAGAAGGTCCGCCGCACTGCCGATGCGAGGTCGGCTGCCCGGAGCGCCGGGTCGGGGTTGCCCGGTCCGGCGCACGCCGGACTTCGAATGCGTTCCGTCTGCTTCGACGGATGCTTCGTGATCCTCTCCAGTCCTTTCGTCGTCGTCCCCCGAATCCCGCCTTTTGCCTGGCCCTTCATCGCCTGATGTGGTCGATGGAATTCTTTCGTTTTTATTACGTATAAGCCGCGTCAAAGCGCGAAACAGAAAGGCAATCGTCAGGAATGCAGAGCGCCATGCGCGTGCACGTTGCGGGCAGGCGACACGTTAAAAATTAACTAAAAATACGAATCATTCTCGTTTAATATTTCGCTCCGTTACGAGTCGTGACAGAGCGTCACGGCTGCTTTCGAGCCGGTCCTGCCGGCCGGCCGCCACCCGCGCCGGCCGTTCACCGGCCCGCTCGCGCGACGAGGCGATCCCTCGCGTGCCGCTTCTTTTCACGGAAAGGATTTCGCCAGCCGATTCACAGCGTGGTTCGCGTATTGGCCGGATGCGTTTCCGTTCGCCGTTTTCCCTCAGCCTCTACTTCAACGATGAAACTCAACAAGAGCGCGTGCCATGCGCTGCTGATCGCCACGTCGCTGGCCGGTGCACGCACCTCCTTCGCGCAGGCGAGCGACGCCGCGGCGACCTTGCCCGCGATTTCCGTCAATGCGACCGCCGAGCACGCGTCGTACGACGGCGGCCATTCGCGCGCGGCGACCAAGACCGACATGTCGCTGATGGACGTGCCGCAGACGGTGAACGTCGTGCCGCACGCGGTGATCGAGGACCAGAACGCGACGTCGATGCAGGATGCGCTGCGCAACGTGCCGGGCGTCGGCTTTTCGGTCGGCGACGGCCAGCGCGACCAGATCACGATCCGCGGCTTCAACAGCATTACGGACCAGTACGTCGACGGCATTCGCGACGATGCGCTCTACTATCGCGACCTGTCGAACGTCGACCACGTCGAAGTGCTGAAGGGGCCGGCAGCCGTGCTGTACGGGCGCGGCTCGGCGGGCGGCATCGTGAATCGCGTGTTGAAGCGGCCGGAGGCGAACCCGGTGCGCGACGTGGGCGTGACGCTCGGCACGCGCGGCGAGCGGCGCGGCGAATTCGACCTCGGCTGGAACGCGAACGATGCGGCGCGTTTCCGGATCACCGGCGCGGCCGAGAACTCGAACAGCTTCCGCGACCAGTTCCAGCTCAACCGTCAGGCGATCGCGCCGTCCGCGCAGTTCAAGCTCGACAGCAACACGGTGCTGAACGTCGAATTCGACTACCTGCACGACCGCCGTACGTCCGACCAGGGGCTGCCTGCGTATCTCGGCCGGCCGGTCGACGTGCCGATCAACACCTATTACGGCTCGGCCGACGCGGCGAACAGCTCGTACAACGACGTCTCCGCGAAGAGTGCGACGGTGTCGCTCGATCATCGCTTCAGCGATTCGCTGTCGTTCCATGGCGCGATCCGCGCGTACGACTTCTCGCTCGAACGCAAGAACTACGTGACGTACGAGCCGATCAAGACCGCCGCGCACCCGGTCGTGACGCTCGACCAGTCGACGCGCCAGCGCACCGACCACGGCATCGACGGCCTGTTCGAACTCACGCAGAAGACGTCGCTGTTCGGCATGCGCCACGAGCTGCTGTACGGGCTCGAGCTGTCGCAGCAGCAGAAGTTCGACACGATCTACAGCGTGTCGAAGGTCGCGACCTACGATCTGTTCAATCCGCAGGCGGTGGTCCTGCCCGGCGTGCCGACCGGTGCGCGGGCGAAGACGAACGCGTCGACCGTCGTCGGGCTCGCGGGCGTCTATGCGCAGGATTTGATTTCGCTGACCGAACACTGGAAGGTGCTCGCGGGGCTGCGCTTCGACTACCTGAACCAGATCCGCCACGACTACACGTCGTCGAACGTCAACCTCGACCGCACCGATCACGCGTGGAGCCCGCGCGTCGGCCTGATCTACGAACCGCTCGACTGGCTGACGCTGTACGGGTCGTTCAGCCAGTCGTTCTCGCCGCTGGCCGATACGCTGATCAGTGCCGGCGCGTTCTCGAACGGCGCCGCGCTCGCGCCGCAGAAGACCACCGCGTATGAAGTCGGCTCGCGCTTCGACCTCGGCGGCAAGGCGACGGCCAGCGTCGCGCTGTTCGACATGCGCCAGACCAACCAGCAGATCGGCGATCCGGCGAATCCCGGCTATGCGTTGCCGATCGGCACGCAGCACGTGCACGGGATGGAGCTGGGCTTTACCGGCGAGATCGCGCCGAAGTGGTCGGTGTATGCGGGCTACGCGTACCTGAACGGCACGGTCGACGGCTCGGCGCAATCGACGGCGGCCGGCGTCGCGGTGTCGAGCAACACGCCGGGGCTGATGCCGCGCCACAGCGCGAACCTGTGGGTGAAGCGCGAGTTGCCGTACGGCTTCTATGCGGCGGCCGGCATGCAGTTCCAGTCGGCACGCTATACGTCGGCGAGCGACCTCGTCACGCTGCCGTCGTTCACGGTGTTCAACCTGGGCGCCGGCTATCGCAGCAAGAAGGTCGACGTGACGCTCACGCTCGACAACCTGTTCGATCGCCGCTACTTCATCGCCGCGCACGGCAATGCGGACCTGTACAACATGCCCGGCGATCCGCGCACGCTGACCGCGACGGTGAAGTGGCACATGTAATGCACGGGGTGCAGGCGTCAGGCGACAATGCGGGTCTTCGTCACGACGACCCGCACCTCACTGCCCATGATCCGCCAATCGATTGAAGTGTCGAGCATGACCGGCCGCGCCCGCGTGCTGTGCGCCGTGTTGTGGCTGGCATGCGGCCCGGTCGCGGCGCACGCGCAGACGATCCCGGCCGACGCCGAACCCGAATGCCATTCGGTGCAGGTCGGCCGGTCGATCACGCTGTCGGGTCGTTACGCAGTCGATTACGCCGACGAAGAGAGCGGGGAGGACGTGTGGTTCGTGGAGGACGACGCATCGGCGCGGCGCTTGCCGGACCGCTCGCAGCGCGCGGGTGTGATCCGGTTCGTGAACCAGCGCGATGCACGGCGCAGTCTACGGCTGCCCGCCGCGCAACCTGAAGGCGTGTGCCGGTTCGACGGGCGCGCGACGCTCGTGATCCGCGATCTGGACACGGTGTGCCCGGGTCTGGAGGAGCCCGATCACGCGCGCCTGGTGAAGGTGCTGACGGCCAGCCGGCCGACACGACACGCATGCGAGGCCACCGCGCCATAAGGCTGGCGCGACCGCGCCGTTACTCGACGTCCTCGTCGTCCACCATCTCGTCGCCATCCGCATCGGGATCCGGCGATGCATACGCGCTCGCCTGCTCGAGCAGCCAGCCGCGGAACAGCTCCAGCGGCTTGCTGTGGCTGAACTCCGTCGGATACACGAGGTAGTACGCGGAATCGCCGACGGTTGCCGCATCGCACGGCACCACCAGCCCGAGCTGCTGCAACTGTTCCTCGACGAAGAATTTGGGCACGAGCGCGATGCCGAGCCCGGCCGCGGCCGCGCTGATCAGCATCGTGTGCAACTCGTAGCGCACGCCCTGCATCGTACGGATGTCCTCGACGCCGTGCGTCTCGAACCACTGCGCCCACGCGCCGGGGCGCGTCGTCGAGTGCAGCAGCGGGTACGCGAGCAGATCCTCGACGCTGTGCACGGGCCCGTCGAGCAGCGCCGGCGAACAGATCGGCACGACTTCCTCGCCGAACAGGTAATCCGACGACGTGCCGGGCCAGGTCGGCTTGCCGTAGTGGATCGCGGCCTCGAAGTGGGTGTCCTCGAACGAGAACAGGTCGGTGCGGCTGCCCATGTTCACGCGCACGTCGGGCGTGCGGTCGTAGAAGCTCTTGATGCGCGGGATCAGCCAGTGCGACGCGAAGGTCGGCAGCACCGCCAGCTCCAGGTAGCCGCCGCCGCTGCCGTGCGCGATGATCGACAGCGTGTCGCGGTCGAGCGCCTCCAGCGCGCGCCGCACCTGCGTGCCGTACAGCTTGCCGGCGCGCGTCAGCACGACGCGCTGCTTCACGCGGGCGAACAGCCGCACGCCGAGGCTCGCTTCGAGCGTCGCGATCTGGCGCGACACCGCGCTTTCGGTCAGGAACAGCTCCTTGGCCGCGTGCGTGAAGCTCTCGTGGCGCGCGGCGGCTTCGAAAGCCACGAGCGCGCCCATGTTGGGAATCTTGAATTTGCGCATGATGTTCGATTCGTCTGACGATCAGGCCCGCACGGCACAAGGCGGTAGGCGGAGCAGGGGAGCGGCTGATAATTCCAAAAACTCATCACGTATCAATTTAATCTCGCTTTACGCCCGGCTGCAACCCTTTGAATAATGCTCCCCACGCAAGGTCAGGCGCCCGTGAGGCGGCCGGCCGACGAGTTGCCGGCACGTTTGCCGGCGGTCCCCCGAGACGAGAATCCTGATGCGCAATCCGAATATCGAGAGCTTGCTGACGAAGCTGCTGGGACAGGCGAAGACCGACGCCCTGTTCTCGACCCTGAACATGCCGGCCATCCTCGAAGAATGGGAAGACGGCGTCGTGACGCGCGCGGAAATCGCGCAGGCGATGAACATGGCGCTGTTCGAAGGGCTGCTCGACCGTTCGGCGAACGGCCGTGCGTATACGGCCGACGCGATCGAAAGCGGCGGCTCGGTCTATTTCGACCACGGCGCGCTGCGCACGGTGCGCTGGCCGAACACGGGCGCGCTGCCGCCGGGCGAGGCTGCGTTCACGCGCATCCTGCGTCCGCTCGGCTTCCGCCTGAACGGCCGTTACCCGCTCGACAAGCTCGGCATGACGGGCCGCGCATATGCACATGAAGACGCGCCGGACGAAATCGCGCAGTTCTTCGTCAGCGAGCTGCATCCGGAGCGTTTCTCGAAGGAATTCCAGCAGGCCGTGACGAACGTGGTGAGCACGTCGCGCGATCCGCTGTCGCCGGCAGCCGTCGCGCTGCTGTGGGAAGTCGAGCGCGAAGGCTGGCTGTCGCTGGAGGCCGCGCACGCGCTGCTGCCGGAGATCGTCGGGGCGTTCGCACGCCAGCACGACCTGCCGAACGAGCTCGACTACGAGACGCTGCTGATGGAATCGGCGGAAATGGCGTGGATCTCGACCGAAGGCAACGCGTTCAACCACGCGACCGACCGCGTCGCCGACGTGTTCAAGCTGTCCGACGACGAGAAGGCGAAGGGCCGCCCGATGAAGCCGGAAGTCGAGCGCTCGCGCTCGGGCCGCGTGTTCCAGACCGCGTATCGCGCGGATACCGTCGAGCGTGAATTCCGCACGCGCGACGGCGGCACGGTGAAGCGCAACGTGCCGGGTTCGTTCTACGAGTTCATCACGCGCAAGCGCACGTTCGACCAGGCGGCGCGCCGCTGGGTGACCGACCTGCGTTTCGATGCGGGCAACGCGCAGGGCATCTTCAAGATGACGGCGAGCGCGGCGAAGTAACGCACGCGAAGCGGCCAACAGGGCGCGCGGTGGCGGCGTGATCGCCGTGCCGGTGCCGGCGGGTCGCAGCTGAGGGAAAGGATGACCGATCGGGCAGGGCGCGACAGCGTCCTGCCCGATTGCGTTTGGCGGCGTGCGTCAGTCGCGCGGCGCCGTCGCGTCGCGCAAGGTGCGCGCGTCGTAGCGACGCGTGCTGTCCTCCGCGGTCCCCGGCTCGACGACGCGGAACGTGGCCGGATCGGCGCCGTCGATCTCGACGAGGCTCACGTAGCCGACGATATACGCGTGCTTGCTGTCGCGCGCGAAATCGTCGTCGAGGAATTCGAGCGTCGGCAGGTGCACACGCTTCGTCGACACCGGCCGGCGGCCGAAGAACAGCTTGTCGCCGGCGCGCAGGAACGTCGGGTGCAGCACCTGGAGCGCGCTGGCCGGCACGTCGACCTGCAGCGGCTTGCCGTCGCAGAACAGGCGCTCGCCGTCCCACGCGTAGCTGCCTTCGACCTGCAGCCGATCGGGGTCGATGCCTTTCTTGACGACGCCGAGGTGAAACGCCCGCGTCGCATCGCGCGCCCAGCCGCCCGACAGCACGCGGAACGCAGCCGGATCGGCGCCGCGCAGCGGCTGCGGCTGGGCGGGCGTGAACGCGTAGAACACCGTGACGCCATCGGTGAAATAGTGCGGGCCGAGCACGCGCAGCGCATCGATCGGCTGGTCCGAGAAGCGGGTCAGCTCGATCGGCATTTCCGCACAGGTCCGGTACGCCCAGTGAATGCCGTGCGCGTCGCCGCACAGCCAGTCGATCGAACCGAAATCGAACAGCGTCTCGCGTGCGGCGAAGGTCGCGGGATCGAAGCCGGTCAACGTCGCGTCCTGGAACCGCACCGTCGTGTCTGCGGCCGGCTGTTGCTGCCGATGCCACCAGTAGTCCCGCAGTTCGGGGCGCATCGTGAAGAAGCTGCGCCAGTCGTCGAACAGGCGCGTCTCCTGCACCGTCTGCCGCTCGCCGGATTCGATCGGGCCGATCCGGTCGGTGCATCGCAGGTAGCCGGCCTCGTCGGGCCCGCACAGGAAGCTTGCGCGATCGATGTCCTTCGGCCGGCCGTAGTAGTACACGCGATCGGCATCGGCGAAGTAGCCGCCCGGGAAGCCGATCGCGCTCGCGCCATGCGAGCCGTTGATGCGGCGGCCGTTCATGTAGATCGATTCGTCGTCGGTGGCGATGTATTCGTGCTCGCACGTCTCGAACGTCACGCCGCGACCGTCGGCCGGCCGGTTCCAGGTTTCGTAGACGAGCGGCCGGAACGTGTGCGGGCTGCGCGTGCGGATCGTCCGGCCGGTGATGTAGTACGCCTGCCGCGCATCGCGCGCGTAGCGCTGGTTCAGGATCTCGAACGTGTCGAGATCGGCGTCCTCGATCCGGTAGTAGTACAGCATCACCATCGCGCTGCCGAGTTGCCCTTGCACGATCACGTGTACGCCGTCGGTGAACCAGCGGCCGCCGATGCAGCGGAACGCGTGCGGCCGTTCGATCGGCAGCGGCTTGCCGTCCTTGGCCCACAGCGGCAGGCCGTCCGCGCGGCGGATCACGGTGTCGCCGGCGATCGCGTAGTCGGGATGGTTGGTGTCCTGCAGGGGCGGCTGGGGCATGGCGGGTGGCGCGCGGGCGTCGTGGCGGTCGCCGTAGTATGCCGTGGAATACGGGCGGGAATGCGGACGGCGCGCCGCTGGGTGACCGACCTGCGTTTCGATGCGGGTAACGCGCTGGGCATCTTCAAGATGACCGCGAACGCGGCGAAGTAGCGCAAGGAAAGCGGGGCGCACGCACGAACCGCGATCTGAACCGCCCCAGGAATTGTGGAGGCGGGTTGGCGCTGAGTCAGTGCAGGCACGTCAGCGGCATTGGCGGGTTGCCTCCAGCAGTTTGCGTCGTCCTCAACTGGCTGCGTTGCCGGTTCATCTGTATCCAGCATTTCGATAGGCCATCGACCTGCATGTTGGCCCGCCGGGCACGCTTGATCTCCGGTTGCAGAATCGCACCGCGTTGGCCTCGGTCGACCGTCTCGCGCCTGACCCAATCCAGCGGCGTCGGCGCTGTACGGCCGATCTTCGGCGCTATCGATTCCATTGGAGCAATCGATTCGAGCGCCACCCCCATCGACGATCGTCGCGACGCTGCTCGCATACCGGACGCTCCGCGCGCTCCCGGACTTCCGGCGAAATCCAGCCTGCCTTCTCGTTCCTGACTCGATGCTTCCGCGAAGCCGAGTCCCACGAAATTTCGTGCGGTTCAGGGCGGCGTCTGCCATTTCGGGGAAAGGCCGCCATCGACACGACAGTCGGCCTCAAGGGTTTACACGGCCAGAAAATTCTCGACGCGCCGTGTCACATCCATCGGCACGGGACGACAAACGTCACGCCAGTCGAACCATCATTCATCAGCCGATTCGTCGTAGCGCTTGCCTGGGAGAAGCCGTTCGATCACCCGGTCGATGGATTGGGCGAGGTCTCGATGGCAACTGGCCATTCATGACACGCGCTCAGGAAACCCGTGCATGCGACACGGGCGCTTCCCGACGTCCCTTCTTGACAGGAGAACCCGGATGAACCCGATTCGCAAGCTCATGCTGTGTGGCGCCATTCCGTTCCTGCTGGTTGCCGGTGCGGCACAGGCAGACGGCGGCGGCATTGGTCGCAGCGGTACCTACATGTCGCACACGAGCGACTGGACCATGATGATGATGGACAAGCTCACGCCCGAGCAGCGCACGCAAGCCATCGTCATCCAGCAAAAAATGATGGCGATGGAAATGGAGCACAACGAAGCGATGGCAAAGCTGCAGATGCAGCACGACAAGGACATGATGGCGTTGCAGAGCCAGTTGCTCGAACTCTACAAGGGACACTGAGAGTCGCGAGCCCGGTGTCGAACGCCGGGCTCGTTCCTTCACGTCGTCAACACAGCCCGCTTTGGCCACCTGCGTCGCGGCGAATGCCGCCGTGGCCACGCGGATCGAGAGCCTGCGCGTCACGCCGGTCTCCAGCCGACACGACGAAGTGCATCACGTCGGTGCGCCGCTCGACGAACGCTGCTTCGCAATAGGTCAGGTACAGGCGCCAGGTGCGGATAAAGATCTCGTCGAACCCCTGTGCGCGGACGGCGTCGAGGCGCGCCTCGAACGCTGCGCGCCATGTTTGCAGCGTACGCGCATAGTCGAGTCCGAACGCGAGTACGGGTTCGGCGGCGAGACCCGCGCGGCGCGCCGCCTCGATAAAGCGCCCGGGGCTCGGCAGCATGCCGCCCGGAAAGATGAACTCGCGGATGAAGTCGCTCGACGCGCGGTAGGCCTCGAACTGCGAATCGTCGATCGTGATCGACTGAATCAGCGCCCGCGCGCCCACCTTCAGGCGCTGCCTGAGCGTGTCGAAATACACCGGCCAGAATGCTTCGCCCACGGCTTCGAACATTTCGATCGACACGATCGCATCGTATTGTCCGTCGATATCGCGGTAGTCGCGCAACTCGACCGTCACGAGATCGGACAGCCCCGCGCGTGCGATCCGCTCGACCGCCAGCACGTATTGCGCGCGCGAGATCGTCAGCGCATGCACGCGGATGCCCTGGCGTGCGGCGTGCATCGCGAAGCCGCCCCAGCCGCAGCCGATCTCGAGCACGTGCATGCCGGCGCGCAGGCCGAGTGACTCGACGATGCGCTGGTATTTCGCCGCCTGCGCATCGGCGAGCGGGCGCTGCTCGTCGCCGTCGAAACAGGCGCTCGAATACGTCCACGTGTCGTCGAGCCACAGCCCGTAGAAGCGGTTGCCGAGATCGTAGTGCGCGTGGATGTTGCGGCGGCTGCCGGCGCGCGTATTCATCCGCAGCCGGTGGCGCAGTGCATACCAGACGCGGGCGAGGCGGCCGCCCGTGAGCGTCTGCGCGATCGCCGGCTCGTTGCGGATCGCCAGGCGCAGCAGCGTGACGAGGTCGGGGGTGTCGACCCGGCATGCGCGGTACGCCTCGGCGAACCCGATGTCGCCCGCACGCAGGATCGCGCGGCACGCCCGCCAGTCGTGGATCTGTAGTGTCGCGGCCGGCTGGCGATGCGGATCGCCGAATACGTGTTGCGCGCCGTCGGGCGTCACGAGCGTCAGGTGCCCGTGCCGGAGGCGTCGCAGCAGCGCGACGAACAGCCGGGGCGAGAGCGGCATCGCCGGTTGCGACGCGCACGAGAGCAGATGCAGCAGGGTCATGGGCGGACCTCGTGATCGGACATCGCTGGACTGCATGGCGGCGAGGCCTGCACGGGCGGGGACGCGGGCGCGTCCCCGGAGGGCGGCTGGGCCGGGGGCGTCCTGCCGTGGAACGGCACGCGCTTGAGCCAGAGCCGCAGCGCTTGCCAATGGATGCGGAGGACGACGGCGAGCGCATTGAGCGGCTGCCGCGTGAGCGCGCGCCACGCGCGCGCGGCGGTCAGCGGTTGGGCCCGCATGCCGAGCGCGGTACGCAGCAGCAGGCCGCCGTCGTCGCGGTAGTCGATGGCGACGAGCAGGCGGTCTCCGCACTGCCGCACACGAAACGCGTAATGCCCGACGACGTCGCAGAAAGGCGATACGTGAAACGTCTTGCGGCACACGAGCACGGTGCCGCCGCCGATCGGCGCGTGGCACGGCGCGCTCAGCAGGTAACCGTGGTGCGCGCCGAATGTGTTGCGCACATCGGCATACAGCGCGCGGAGCCGGCCCGCACGGTCGTAGCAGTACCAGAAGCTCACCGGATTGAATGCGTGGCCGAACATGCGCGGAATCGTCTGCAGCCAGATCGGGCCATCGGCCGGAATGCCGGCTTCGGCGAGGCGGGCACGCATCCACGGTGCGAGCGGCTGGCCGTCGCGCGGGCCGTAGTCGCGCGACGCGAGGCCGAGCGGCCGCCAGCGATCGATGCCGAACCAGCGGCCGTCGATCTCGTGGAGCCGCTCGACGTCGCAGCAGACCTGGAAGAGCGGATACGTGAACGCGTGGCGCACGGGCCGCAGCCGTTCGTGCGTCACGTACCCGACGAGAAGCCGCGCGGCGCTGCCGTCGCGTGCGAACGGCGCATTCATGACGTGGCCCAGGCCGGCTTCACGCCGAAATCGTCGACCACGCGCAATGCGGATTTCAGGCCGTCCTCGTGAAAGCCGTAGCCGGTCCACGCACCCGCGAACCACGTGCGGCGCCGCCCTTGCAGCGCGGGCAGGCGTTGCTGGGCATCGACGGCGGCGAGATCGAGCAGCGGATGCTCGTAATCGTAGCGACCGAGCTGCGTGCCGGGCGCGGGCGCGTCGACCGGATTCAGCGTGACGACGACCGGCGTGCGGAATGGCAGCGGCTGCAGCTGGTTGATCAGGTAGCTGACGCACACGGGCGATGCACCGCCGGCGGCCGGCGCGGTACGGCGGCTCAGGTAGTTCCACGCCGACCAGACGCGCCGCCGGCGCGGCAGCAACGCCGTATCGGTATGCAGCACCGCGACGTTGTGCCGGTAGCGCACGGCGCCCAGCACGCCGCGCTCGGCGTCGCTGGCGTCCGCGAGCAGCCGCAGGCTGGTCGGCGCGTGGCACGCGAGA
>NZ_JAAGPB010000986.1:0-1579 GCF_017104585.1 Burkholderia sp. Ac-20392 | reverse complement strand
GCGAGCCTCGCGGTGGGCGGCAAGTCGCACGGCGCGAAGCGCGGCGCGGCGAAGCCGGCGGCCAAATCGGCGAAGGCGGCTCCCGCGAAAGCGGCGCCGGCCAAGGCCGCAGCGCACAAGGGCAAGAAGAAGTAACGCAGTCGCGAGCGCATCGTGCGGCCGGCCCGGTTCGCGCGATTGCGGTATCATCCGACGAAATGCAAGGAAACGCCGTCACCGAGGTGACGGCGTTTTTGTTTGTGCGCGGCGCGGGGGCGCTGCTTCGAAGGTCTTCATATAACAAGGGGAAGTGATGTCGTCGGTGCAGGTGAGGGTGCTCGCGCTGTTTTCGGTCGGGTATTTCGTGTCGTATGTGTTTCGCGGCGTCAATCTGGGCTTCGCGCCGTTCGTCACGCATGAGCTCGGCTTGTCGGCCACCGATCTTGGCCTGCTGACCAGTCTCTACTTCCTCGGCTTCGCGGGCGCGCAGATCCCGGCCGGCGTGATGCTCGACCACTTCGGCCCGCGCCGCGTGACGGCCGGCATGCTGCTGTTCGCGGCTGCCGGCGCGGCCGTGTTCGGCGCTGCGCACAGCCTCGGCACGATGATGGTGGGCCGGCTGCTGATCGGCGTCGGCGTATCGGTGTGTCTCGGCGCGGCGTTCAAGGCGCTCGCGCAGCATTTCCCGGTCGGCCGGCTGCCGCTCGTCAATGGCCTCGTGATGGCCGTGGGCGGCCTCGGCGGCGTGATGGTCGGTTCGCCGCTGACCTGGCTGCTCGGCTGGACGAGCTGGCGCGCGATCTGTTTCGGCCTCGCGGTGCTGACGGTGATCGTCGCGGCGTCGATCGGCCTGGGCGCGCCGGAGGCGAAGCAGGTGCGCCACCAGGGCGGGCTCGTCAGCCAGTTCAAGGGCACGTGGCACATCCTGAGCAGCCGCGCGTTCTGGAAGATCTCGTCGTTCTCGGTCGTCACGCAGGGCGTGTTCTACGCGATGCAGTCGCTGTGGGTCGGGCCCTACCTGCGCGATGTCGCGGGGTTCGATGCGCCGCATGCCGCGCGTCTCGTGTCGGTGCTCGGCTTCGCGATGATGGCCGGCTGCGTCGGTTTCGGCGCCGCGGCGCGCGTGCTCGAGCGGCGCGGCGTGTCCGTGTATGCGTTCTGCGGCGTCGGCATGGCGCTGTTCGTCGCGACGCAGGCCGCGATCGTCGCGCGCGCGCCGTTGCCGCCAGCCGTGCTGTGGGCTGCATACGGGATGTTCGGCGGCGTCGGCATCCTGACCTACGCGGTGATGGCCGGACATTTTCCCGCTCACCTGATCGGCCGCGCGAACACGACGCTCACGCTCGTGATCTTCCTGCTGATCTTTGCGTTCCAGATCGGTGTCGGCGCGGTGCTGTCGCACTGGACGGCGGTCGACGGCCGCTATCCGGCCGCTGCGCACTTCACCGCATGGGGCGTGCTGCTCGCGCTGCAGCTCGCGAGCGCGGTCTGGTACGTCTGGCCCGCGCGCGGCGCTGGTCAAGCGCACTGATCCGGCGGTACGCTGGCGGGTAGGGCGGCCGCGGAAACGGGGCCGCAGCGCGTTGCGCCGCGTCGCCGG
>NZ_JAAGPB010000985.1:0-1432 GCF_017104585.1 Burkholderia sp. Ac-20392 | reverse complement strand
ACCGCGCGGATCGTGCCGGCTGCCGCGAAGTCGGCCGGCATCCCGTCCGGGTGATCGTGCAGCACGTAGTCGCGCCGCAGCGCATCGCGCGTCGTGTCGGGCAACGGCACCAGCGCGAGTACCCCAGGCCGCGCGGTCACGGCTGCGTGCCCACCGCGCCGGCCGGCACGACTTCCTTCACCGCGCCCTTCCAGCCGTTCGACGTGATGTCGAACACGGTGCCGTCGGGCATCCGGTACTTCACTTCGTAGAACACGTTCGGGTCCTGCTCGTGCCGGCCGGTCAGGTAGGTGCCGCCGGCCGCGACGACGCGCTCGGCGGTCGCGTCGACATCGTCCACCCACATCCCGAAGTGGATCACGCCGCGCACGTCTTTCAGGCCCGCATAGCCGGGCACCGTCTCGTCCTTGAAGTTCAGCAGCGCAACGTTGATCGTGCCGTCCGTCATGTAGATCCCGCGCATCGCGTTGCCCGCGCGGCGCATGCCGAACGCGCGCTCGAAGAATTGCGCGGCCGCTTCCGGATCGTCGACCGAAAGCGCGATGTGGCGAAGCTTGTCCATGGGTGTCCTTGAAGAGTGTCGGCATGCGACGGATGAGTGCGTGGGCGTGACTGTCGCGCAAAAATGCCTGGAATCTCATTGGGTATACTACGTAGTGATTGTGTATACACAAAACGAGATTTATATACCAGAATGGTCCCCATCGCCGTTCGAACGGCGGAACACCGGCTCGCGCCGGCCGCTAGCCGTCATGCAGGGAGGCAGGGGATGCACGCTTGGCAGGAACCGCTGGGGAATCTGTCGGAAGCGCTGAGGGCGCGCTTCGCCGAGATCGGCGCCGTCTGGGGGCAGGACATCGACGCGCACCGCGACTGGGTGATCGACACGTACACGCCGCTCGTCGCCGCGCGGGCGGCGACGGACCTCGGCTGCGAGATCGAGCGCGACATTCCGTACGGGCCTGACGCGCGCCAGCGCCTCGACGTGTTCGTGCAGCACGCGACCCGCCAGGGCGCGCCGGCCGACGTCGTGCTGTTCGTGCATGGCGGCGCGTTCGTGCGCGGCCGCAAGAGCATCAACGGGCTGATCTACGACAACGTGCCGCGCTGGTTCGCGCGCCACGGCTACGTCGCGGTCAACGTCGAATACCGGCTGGCGCCCGATGCGCCGTATCCGGCCGGCGCGCAGGATGTTGCCGCGGCGCTCGACTGGACGCGTGCGCACATTGCGTCGTACGGCGGCCATCCGGGGCGGATCTTCATCGTCGGGCATTCGGCGGGCGGCGCGCACGTGGCCACCTATCTCGGCGATCCGCTGCTCGACGCGCGGCGCGGCGAACGCGAGATCGGAAGAGCGTCGTGTATGGAAAGGGAGTGTACATCGGTGTAGATCGCGTGGGTCCGCGTAGCCACAAAATGACTCCACCTTCTA
>NZ_JAAGPB010000984.1:0-1584 GCF_017104585.1 Burkholderia sp. Ac-20392 | reverse complement strand
GCCTCTTCCAGCGACTTGTTCATCTCCTTCACGCGCGACTGCACGATGATCGCCACGTACGACACGCACAGCATCACGTGACCGATCCAGATCGTCACCATCCCGCGACCCTTCGGCCAGCCGAACATCTGCTCCAGCGCAACGAACAGCAGCAGCAGCGAGATGCCCTGGATCACTTCCGGAATCACCAGCGGCGCGTTGATCATCCCCGTGTACAGCGTGAAGCCCTTGAAGCGGCCGAAGCGCGCGAGCACGAAGCCCGCCCACGTGCCGATCACGACCGACGCGGTCGCCGTCAGCAGGCCGATCTTCAGCGACAGCCACGCGGCGTTCAGCAGCTCGTCGTCGTCCAGCAGCGCCGAGTACCACTTCAGCGAGAAGCCCGACCACACCGTCACCAGCTTCGACTCGTTGAACGAGTACACGACCAGGCTGATGATCGGGATGTACAGGAACAGGAAGCCGAAGGCGAGGACGCCCGTCGACAGCGGTTTGCTCGGCTTGATCATTTCGCGTCCTCCAGTTCCTTGACCTGGTAGTACTGGAACAGCGCCATCGGCACCAGCAGCAGCATCACCATCGCGACCGTCACGGCCGACGCCATCGGCCAGTCCATGTTGTTGAAGAATTCATCCCACATCACGCGGCCGATCATCAGCGTGTCGGCGCCGCCGAGCAGTTCCGGAATCACGTACTCGCCCACCGCCGGGATGAACACCAGCAGGCTGCCGGCGATGATCCCGTTCTTCGACAGCGGCAGCGTGATCCGCGTGAACGCGACCCACGGTTTCGCGCCGAGGTCGTACGCGGCTTCGAGCAGCGTGAGGTCCATCTTCACGAGGTGCGCGTACAGCGGCATCACCATGAACGGCAGGTACGAATAGACCATCCCGATGTAGACGCCCGCGTCGCTGTGGTAGAGGCGCAGCGGCGTGTGGATGATGCCGAGCGCGATCAGCGTGTGGTTCAGCAGGCCGTCATCCTTCAGGATGCCGATCCAGGCGTACACGCGGATCAGGAACGACGTCCAGAACGGCAACATCACGGCCATCATCAGCACGTTGCGGCGGTTCGGTTCCGAGCGCGCGATGTAGTACGCCATCGGATAACCGATCAGCAGGCACAGCACCGTCGACACGGCGGCCATCTTCAGTGAGCTGAGATAGGTCGCGATGTACAGGTCGTCCTGCAGCAGGAACGCGTAGTGCGACAGCTGCAGCGCGAAGTGCACCACGCCGTCCTTCATCTCGACGAGCGACGTGTACGGCGGGATGCCCATCACCTGGTCGGCGAAGCTGATCTTCAGCACCAGCACGAACGGCAGCGCGAAGAACACGGCAAGCCACAGGAACGGCACGCCGATCGCGACGCTGCGGCCCGACGGCAGGAAGCGCTGCAGCATCGCGAAGCGGCCCGGGCGGGCGCGTCCGGCGCCGGCGCTCGCGGCGCCGGACGATACCGGCGCGGACGGATTGGAAGCGGAGGTTCTCATCGTGGCGTCCTCACTGCGTCAGCACGACGCCGCTGGCCGGCGACCACGACACGAACACGTCGTCGTTCCACGCCGGTGCGTTGTCGTTCATC
>NZ_JAAGPB010000983.1:0-1381 GCF_017104585.1 Burkholderia sp. Ac-20392 | reverse complement strand
CTCTGCGCCCCGCCCACCCCGCGTGCGCGGCCGTTGCGCTGCCCGACACTATCGCCTCGATTGAAACTCTCGTTCGGCAACGCAGCAACGGGGCCTTTATAATGCGCGTCTGATACCCATCTATGACGGCATCCCGGTCAACCCGGATCGTACGGCGAGCCCTACCCCGCCCGCCGCGGCCGCCTTTTACGGATTCGCACATGTCCACGCCCAAACACGCCAAAGTCCTGATTCTCGGTTCCGGCCCCGCCGGCTACACGGCTGCCGTCTACGCGGCACGCGCCAACCTGTCCCCGGTGCTGATCACCGGCATCGCGCAGGGCGGCCAGCTGATGACCACGACCGACGTCGAAAACTGGCCGGCAGACGCGAAAGGCGTACAGGGTCCGGAGCTGATGGCGCGCTTCCTCGAGCACGCCGAGCGCTTCAACACCGAAATCGTGTTCGATCACATCCACACCGCGAAGCTGCACGAGCAGCCGATCCGCCTGATCGGCGACTCGGGCGAATACACGTGCGACTCGCTGATCATCGCGACCGGCGCGTCCGCGCAGTATCTCGGCCTCCCGTCCGAAGAATTGTTCATGGGCAAGGGCGTGTCGGCCTGCGCGACCTGCGACGGCTTCTTCTATCGCGGCCAGGAAGTCGCGGTGATCGGCGGCGGCAACACGGCCGTCGAGGAAGCGCTCTACCTGACGGGCATCGCGAAGAAGGTCACGGTGATCCACCGCCGCGACAAGTTCCGCGCGGAGCCGATCCTGATCGACCGCCTGCTGGAGAAGGAAAAGGAAGGCGCCGTCGTGATCAAGTGGGATCACGTGCTCGACGAAGTGACGGGCGAAGATTCGGGCGTCACGGGCCTGCGCATCAAGAACGTGAAGACCGGCGCGACCGAAGATCTCGCCGTGCAAGGCGTGTTCGTCGCGATCGGCCACAAGCCGAACACCGACCTGTTCCAGGGTCAGCTCGAAATGAAGGACGGCTACATCCTGACGAAGAGCGGCCTGCACGGCAACGCGACGTCGACGAGCGTCGCGGGCGTGTTCGCCGCGGGCGACGTGCAGGACAACGTGTACCGCCAGGCGATCACCAGCGCCGGCACGGGCTGCATGGCCGCGCTCGACGCGCAGCGCTACCTCGAAAGCCTGCACGACAAGAAGTAAGCCGCGAGACCTGTCGCGCCGGGCGCTACAATGGCGTCCGCTGCCGCGAAGCGGGTCTGGCCGGACAAGCCGCTGCCGCCGCGCAGCGGCTTTTTTTTGCCCGCGCGCCCGAACGCGCCTGCCCTGCGTACCGAATCATGGCGAAGAACCAGCCCCATCCGAGCGATCCCGCGAAGCGGCAGATCGCCGCCCGTCCCGCGAACCCCGCGCCCGTCGCA
>NZ_JAAGPB010000982.1:0-1328 GCF_017104585.1 Burkholderia sp. Ac-20392 | reverse complement strand
GGCATTTGGGCTGGCATTGCGCGCGAGCAGCGTGGCTGGCGGATCGATATCGATACGTTGAAGCCTGCTTCGGATGCGCCGGTCGTTACAGGCGGGATGCCGTTCCGGTTCTCGGTCCAGCTGCGCTGGCGCGACGCGATGGTGTCTCGGAATGCGTCGGGAGGTGGCGCGTGACGGCGGCGCTCGTGTATCGATCCGCACTGCGCGGCGACGCATGGTGGGGCGGCATGCGGCGCGTGTCGCCGGCGGCTGCACACATCGCAGGCTGCGCGCTCGCGTTCGCGGCCGTGCTGGCGGGCGGCATTCATCTGGTAAATGCCGCCGACTGGAGCGGGCTTGCGCACAGCCGCGCGTTGCTGGCGGCGGCGCAGATGCGTGAGGCCGACGCGCAGCGTGTTCTGACGGACGCTGCCCGGCAACGTGACCGGAATCCGGTGGCGGCATACGGCGATCGCTCGCCGCGTGCGCCGGAATGGGCTGCGTTGATGCTGGAGCTGGCGGATCGCGCCGCGTCGAGCGGGTTGCTCGACGTATCGATCGAACCGTTGCGCGCCGATGGCGCGGTACCGGACGGCCGGCGCACGGTGCGCATCGTCGCGCACGGCGGCTTTCGCGCGCTGCTGCAGATGGTCGGCGGGCTGGCGCGTTTCCCGGTGCTGGCGGTGCCGTCCGCGCTGCGTGTCGAACGGGGAAGGGAGGCCGCGCGGGTGGAAATGGCTGTCGACGTGTTTCCGGAGTTGCCGGCGCCGACGTCCACGGGCGGGGAGGCGTCGGTTCTGGCCGACGCGTCTGGCGCCGATCCGTTCGGCGAGGCCGGTTCGTCGGAAGCGGAGGGGGCGGCTGCCCGCCTGGCCGGCACGATTCGCGACGGGCGCGCCGGTCTTGCGCTGTTTGACGACGGTGACGGCGCGTTCACGGCCTTGGTGCCCGGCGAAGCGCTTGGAGCCGCGCGGGTCGTGCGAGTCGATCCCGTCACCGTGACGCTTGCGACGGCGGACGGCGCGTACCGAGTCACCCTGAACGACGGGAGGCGGCCAAGATGAAGCACGGATGTCGGGTGCTCGCCGTTTGGGCCGGATTGACCGCAGTCAGTGCAAGCGCGTCATTGCCGCCGCTACCGGCCGTCTGGCCTGCCGTATCGACGGATATGCCGGTGCCGGGCCTGCCGTTGCCACAAGGCTCGGTGGACGGTGCCGATCACACCGTATCGACGGAGGCCGGCCCGCCGCCGTTCGACCAGGCGGCTCGCGCAGCGCTTCAAGCGGAGGCTGCCACCCCGGCACCCGGGCTGGAGGGGCCGCCAATCCCGTTGGCGCCGCCGGCCCGGA
>NZ_JAAGPB010000981.1:0-1620 GCF_017104585.1 Burkholderia sp. Ac-20392 | reverse complement strand
CCTTCCGGCGTGACCCACACGATGTTCTGCGTCGGGTCCTTGATGTCGCAGGTCTTGCAGTGCACGCAGTTCTGCGCGTTGATCACCAGGCGATCGCTGCCGTCGTCGTTCTTCACGAACTCGTACACGGCCGCCGGGCAGAAACGCCCCTCCGGCCCCGCGTACGTGCGCAGGTTCACGTTCACCGGCACGTTCGCATCCTTCAGCGTCAGGTGCGCCGGCTGGTTTTCCTCGTGGTTCGTGTTCGAGATGAACACCGACGACAGGCGGTCGAACGTCAGCTTGCCGTCCGGCTTCGGATACTCGATCGGCTGGCATTGCGACGCCGGCTTCAGCATCTCGTGGTCCGCATGCTTGTGGCGCAGCGTCCACGGCACGTTGCCGCCCATCACCTTCTGCTCGAGCCCGACCATCAGCGTGCCGAGATACAGCCCCTTGGCCATCCACTGCTTGAAGTTGCGCGCGCGGTACAGCTCCGTGTACAGCCACGACTGCTTGAAGGCGTCCGGGTATGCGTTGAGCTCGTCCGACTGGCGGCCGGCCTGCACCGCGTCGAACGCGGCGTCGGCGGCCAGCATGCCGGTCTTGATCGCCGCGTGGCTGCCCTTGATCCGCGATGCGTTCAGGAAGCCCGCGTCGTCGCCGATCAGCGCGCCGCCCGGGAACACCGTCTTCGGCAGCGACAGCAGCCCGCCCGCGGTGATCGCGCGCGCGCCGTACGACACGCGCTTGCCGCCTTCCAGGAACGCGCGGATCGACGGGTGCGTCTTGTAGCGCTGGAATTCCTCGAACGGCGACAGGTACGGGTTCGTGTAGCCGAGGCCCACCACGAAGCCGACCACGACCTGGTTGTTGTCCATGTGATACAGGAACGAGCCGCCGTACGTATCCGACTTCAGCGGCCAGCCGGCCGTGTGGATCACGAGGCCCGGCTTGTGCTTGGCCGGATCGATCTCCCACAGCTCCTTGATGCCGATCCCGTAGGCCTGCGGATCCGCGTTCGCGTCGAGCTTGAACTTCGAGATCAGCTGGCGGCCGAGGTGGCCGCGGCAGCCTTCGGCGAACAGCGTGTACTTCGCGTGCAGCTCCATGCCGAGCTGGAAGTTCTCGGTCGGCTCGCCGTCCTTGCCCACGCCCATGTTGCCGGTCGCGACGCCCTTCACCGAGCCGTCGTCGTTGTACAGGATCTCGGCAGCGGGGAAGCCGGGGAAGATCTCGACGCCCAGCGCTTCGGCCTGCGCCCCAAGCCAGCGCGTGACGTTGCCCAGCGAGATCACGTAGTTGCCGTGGTTCTGGAAGTTGGCGGGCAGCGCCCAGTTCGGCGTGGTGACCGCACCCTTCTCGGACAGGAACAGGAAGCGGTCTTCCGTCACCTCGACGTCGAGCGGTGCGCCGCGTTCCTTCCAGTCGGGGAACAGTTCGTTGATCGCGCGCGGGTCCATCACCGCGCCCGACAGGATGTGCGCGCCGATCTCGGAACCCTTCTCGAGCACGCACACGCCGATTTCGGTGCCTTTCTCGGCGGCCAGCTGCTTGAGCCGGATCGCCGCCGACAGCCCGGCGGGGCCGCCGCCGACGATCACGACGTCGTATTCCATCGATTCGCGCGGGCCGTATTGC
>NZ_JAAGPB010000980.1:0-1124 GCF_017104585.1 Burkholderia sp. Ac-20392 | reverse complement strand
GCCGGCCGTCGACGTCCACCGTGTAAGGCCCATGCGACTGGAAGTTGCCGTTCGCGCGCACCGGGCCGCCGAGGAAGCGCCCCGACAGGTCATGCAGCGACGCGCCGGCCTCGGTGAACCGGACACTGCCGCGCAGCGCCGACAGCGGCGGCACGCCGTTGGTCGTCAGCGTGTTGCCGCCGAACGCGAGCGCGCCTTCGATGTGCGTGTGCGGATGCGCGACGTGCTGCGGAATCGTGATCTTGAGCGCGAGCGACGCGGGCCCCTGCGCATCGATCCGCTGGCCGATATGCCCGCTCATCGTGCCGAGCGAGCTGTTGTCCGCGTAGTCGATCAGGTCGGCCAGCGGGCCCTGCGCATGGCCGTCGATGATGAGCGGCGAGTGGGTCGGATTGCCGAGATCGTCGATGCGGCCGGCCACCTTCGTCAGCGCGACGCGCTTGTAGTGCGCGCGGTGGATGTCGAAACGCAGCTTGTTCTGCGCGAGTTCGAACACGCCGTCGATCCCGTCGAGTGCCGGCCAGACGCTCGGCGTGCCGTTCGCGAGCTTGCGCGGCGGGTACGGCGTCGGTTCGAAGCGGCCGCCGGTGAACGGCGCGACGATGTGGAACACGCCGGCGTCCGGCTCGTGTTCGAACGGGAATTTCTCGAGCGGGCCGCGGGCGACGATCGACGCGCCCTTGGTCACCTGGCCGTCCTGCAGCGCGTGGCCGAGATAGTCGCGCAGGTGCTCGGACATCCCGGTCGGCAGGTAGCGCGGAATGCGTGCCACCGACGCGCGGGCGAAATCGGCGCGCAGGTCGAGCGAGCCGCGGCCGTGGCCGGGGTTCGTGTACGAGCCGGACACCGCGATTTCGGCATCGGGGTTCGAGACGAGCAGGTCGGGCAGCGATACGTCGACGCGCGCGTGCTTGTCGCCGGCCGCGGGCGTGATCACCCACTTGGCGTTGCCGCGCAACCGGTCGAACGTCAGGCGCGGCTCGTCGAATTCGCCGGGAACCGTGACGGCCGCGTTGACCGTGTCGAAATGCGCACTGCCGCCCGTCTCGTTCGCATCGACGCGGCCCCACAGGTTTTCGACGCCCGGCCAGCCGGCGCGCGGGTGGCCGCGCGGCGACAGGCCG
>NZ_JAAGPB010000979.1:0-237 GCF_017104585.1 Burkholderia sp. Ac-20392 | reverse complement strand
AAAAAAAAAAATCCAGCATTCAATCTGCGTTCTATCTGCTGCAGTATCCACCTCTTCAGTTTCACCCTCTACATTTTTGCCTTTCTCTCTCCCCTGCTTCTTACTCCACTTTAACTTCACATTTAATTCCTTCCGCCCCTTCCCTTACTATTGTATGCTCATATTACACCTGTTGCTACTTCTGTTTCATCCCTGTCTAGTCATCTTGCAGACTTCTCCTACTATCACCACCAGTTT
>NZ_JAAGPB010000978.1:0-1235 GCF_017104585.1 Burkholderia sp. Ac-20392 | reverse complement strand
GGCGGAACGCGCAGGTCTGCGCGACCATCGACACGGGCAACGGCGTATTCCGGTACGCGGTGCCGCCTTGCGCGCCGACCCAGACCAGGCGGTCGACCGCGATGCACTCGCCGCGCGACGACCCGACGGGCGCCTCGATCAGTGCGACGTCGAGTTCGCCCTGCGCGAGCCCGCGGCGCAGTTCTGGCGATGCCGCGCACACGAGCGTGAGCGCGACCTGCGGATGCGCTTGCGCATAGCCTTTCAGGATCGGTGCGAGGCAGGAGGAGACGAGATCCTGCGGTGCACCGACGCGCACGGCGCCTTCGACCGCGCCGGCCGTCATGTCGGTCAACAGCGCATCGTGCACGGCGAGCAGCCGGCGCGCCTGCCCGAGCAGCCGCTCGCCGTCGGCCGTGAGCAGCAGGTTGCGGTGCTCGCGGACGAACAGCGGGCCGGACAGCGTTTCGAGCCGTGCGACCTGCTGGCTGATCGCGCCCTGCGTCAGGTGCAGCGCGCGGCTGGCGGCCGTCATGCTGCGATGCTCGGCGACCGTGACGAAGGCGCGCAGCAGCGCGATGTCGAGATTGCGTACCATGCGACGCATTATGATCGCTAATGGCAGGCATAAAAAGCTTTCGCTGTCGTAATGGGAGGATCGCGGGTAAAACGGGGCTTCGACGACGACAACCGGGAGCTTCCGTGCCGTTCCGCGACTACCTGCCGCTGATGCTGTTCGTGATCGTGTCCACCGTGACGCCGGGCGGCGCGACGACGCTCGCGACCGCGTCGGGCGCGCATTTCGGTTATCGGCGCTCGCTGCCGCTGATGGCCGGTATCGCGGCCGGCCTGGCGTCGATGGCCGCTGCTGCTGCTGCCGGGCTCGGCGGCGTGCTGCTTGCGCTGCCCGCGTTGCAACTCGCGATGAAGGCGGTCGGTTCGGTGTACCTCGTGTGGCTGGCCGTGCGCATCGGGCGCGGCGGCAAGCCACGGCTCGACGCCGCCGTGCATCGGCCGCAGGGGTTCGTCAGCGGCGTCTGGATGCTCTGGCACAACCCGAAAGGCTGGGCGATGACGCTCGGCGCGGCCGCGTCGTTCGCCGCGCTCGCATCCGGCCCGGCGCGGCTCGGCGTCTTGCTCGGGCTGGCGTTCGGCGTGGCCGCGATGGCGTCGCTGTCGCTGTGGTGTTTCGCCGGGCTGCTGTTCGCGCGCGTGCTGTGCACGGAGCGGCAGTGGCGCTGGCTCAATGCCGGGCA
>NZ_JAAGPB010000977.1:0-233 GCF_017104585.1 Burkholderia sp. Ac-20392 | reverse complement strand
AAAAAAAAAAAATGATGAACTAGCTAGGGACGTCTGCTGAGGCGAATTACATTCTGACTACCATCAGATTTACCGTATCGAGCAATGGATAGGTATAGACCACTGTTGACAAACGGGACGTCGCGTGAACAGAAATGTCCTGTAGTCGCACATGCTTACAGGTCAACGGCCACGCTGCCACTCTACTATCGTACAAGGTCAGCTGAGCACCTGCTCAAGTACAGACAATGTGT
>NZ_JAAGPB010000976.1:0-1590 GCF_017104585.1 Burkholderia sp. Ac-20392 | reverse complement strand
GGGCGGCAGCGCGGCCTGGCCGCCGAACTGCGCGATGACCGTGCCGCCGGCGTCGGGCGGCAGGCTGGCGAGCGTGCGGTCGAGCAACCGCACGTAGTCGGAGAAGACGATGGAGGCCCGCTCGATGCGCGGGCGCTGCACGTAGTGCAGCAGCACGGTGAGCGAACAGGCGAGCGACAGCGCGACGAGCGCCACCAGCAGCGCGATGTTGCGCGCGAGCAGCGAGCGCGGCAGCGGGATGCGCATCACGACTCGATGCCGGCCACCAGCATGTAGCCGATGCCCCAGACGGTCTTGATGAAGCGCGGCTTGCCGGGATCGTCCTCGACGATCTGGCGCAGCCGCAGGATCTGCACGTCGACGCTGCGGTCGAGTGCGGCATGGTCGCGGCCGCGGGCGCGGGCGAGCAGGTTCTCGCGGCTCACCGCGCGGTTCGGTGACGAGCCGAGTGCATGCAACAGCAGCATCTGCGCCGAATGGATTTCTACGGGTGTGCCGTCGCGCATCAGCGTCTGCTGGCTGACGTCGAACGTGAATGCGCCGAAACGCAATCGCTGCGACGTGACCGTCGGCTCGCCGGCCGCCATTTTCTGCCGTCGCAGCAGTGCGCGGACGCGGGCCACGAGTTCGTCGGGGAGAAACGGCTTCGCCAGGTAATCGTCGGCGCCCGTCTCGAGGCCGACGACCTTGTCCGCGGCGTCGCCTTTCGCGGTGAGCATCAGGATCGGCAGCGTCTGGCCTTCGGCACGCAGGCGCCGGCACACGCTCAGGCCGTCCTCGGGCTCCATCATCAGATCGAGCACCAGCAGGTCGTACGGTTCGCGCTGCAGCAGGCGGTCGAGCCGCTTGCCGTCGGCGACCGCGCGGACCTGGAAGCCATGGCCGGTCAGGAAGCGCTGCAGCATGTTGCGCAACTCGGCTTCATCGTCGAGCACGACGATCCTGCAGGACTGTTCCATCGCTTGCCTCCCGGTGCGTGCGCGGCCGGATTGTCGTGCGGGGTCAACGGGCCGCCATGCGCTGGCGCATGAAACCGGCGAGCTGCTCGAGCGTGACGTAGCCGTTGTGCTGCGTGTCGATTTCGTCGAAATGCTGCGCGACCATCGGCATGCCCGCGGCGGCCTGCTCGCGGGTGAGCTTGCCGTCGTGCGTCGTGTTCGCGCTGGCGAAGCGGGTCTGCAACTGCATCAGCGCGCGTTCGACGCGTGCACCGCCGTTCGCCGCGCCGGGCGGCACCTGCTGGGCCGACGCTGCTGCTGAGACGATACACAAAACGACGACGGCAATCATCTTCTTGATGGACTTCATGGGGTTTCTCCTTGCGTGGCCGACGGTCTGCGCCGGCCGGGTGGTTGATGAAACGGATGGAAAACGAAACGAAGCGAAACGAAACGCAGTGGCGCCGGGTTACGCCCAGTGCGCCGGCACCCACACGCGGCCGGCCCAGTGGGCGGGCACCCAGATGACGGCGCGCGGCGGGTGAGCGACATACACGGCGCGCGGGGCGACGTACACGGAGCGCGGCAGCGGCGGAGCGAGGTACAGGACCTTCGGCGGCGGCGGGGCGACGTAGACGACGCGCGGTGCCGA
>NZ_JAAGPB010000975.1:0-1138 GCF_017104585.1 Burkholderia sp. Ac-20392 | reverse complement strand
AACTGCACACCTTCGACCGGCGCGGCCGGCGCATCGACCGCGTCGATTTCCACCCGGCCTGGCACACGCTACTCGGCCAGTACCGCCACGAAGGCTTCGTGTCGCTCGCGTTCCGCGAGTCGCGCCGCGGCCGCTGGGCCGCGACCGCGGCCGGCTTCTACCTGCATGGCCAGATCGAGGCCGGCACACTGTGCCCGGCGACGATGACGCAGGCCGCGATCCCCGTGCTGCAGAAGGAGCCCGCGCTGTGGGCACTGTTGCGCGACAAGCTCTACAGCAACGATTACGATCCGCGCGACGTGCCGGTCGCCGACAAGCGCTCGATCTGGTTCGGCATGGGCATGACCGAGAAACAGGGCGGTTCCGACGTGCGCGCGAATACGACGCTCGCGACCGCCGTCGGCGCGGGCGGCCGCGGCGGCGAATACCGGCTGCGCGGCCACAAGTGGTTTTTCTCCGCGCCGATGTGCGACGCGCACCTCGTCGTCGCGCGCACCGAGGCCGGCAGCCCGTCGTGCTTCTACGTGCCGCGCTGGCGGCCGGACGGCACGAAGAACGCAGTCGAGATCCAGCGGCTGAAGGACAAGGTCGGCAACCGCAGCAACTCGAGCAGCGAGATCGAGCTGAACGACGCGTGGGGCATCATGCTCGGCGACGAAGGCCGCGGCATTCCGACCATCATCGAGATGGCCACCTACACGCGGCTGAACTGCGTGCTCGGCAGCGCGGCGATGCTGCGCCAGGGCGTCGTGCAGGCGATCGCGTACACACGCCAGCGCCATGCATTCGGCCGCGCGCTCGCCGAGCAGCCGCTGATGCGCACCGTACTCGCCGATCTCGCGCTCGAAAGCGAAGCGGCGCTTTCGCTCTCGATGCGTCTCGCCGACGCGTTCGAGCGCGACGACTCGCCGCGCGAACGCGCGTGGAAGCGCATCGTCACGCCCGCCGCGAAATTCTGGGTGTGCAAGCGCGCGGTCGAGCTGACCGGCGAGGTGATGGAAGTGTTCGGCGGCAACGGCTATGTCGACGACGGCCCGATCGCGCGGCTGTTCCGCGAGGCGCCCGTCAACTCGATCTGGGAAGGCTCGGGCAACGTGATGTGCCTCGACGTGCTGCGCGCGATATCGCGCGAGCCCGA
>NZ_JAAGPB010000974.1:0-233 GCF_017104585.1 Burkholderia sp. Ac-20392 | reverse complement strand
AAAAAAAAAAAAAAAAAAGAAAAAAAAAAAAAAAAAAAGCAAATAGTAAGTCATTTAGCTTGTGGCCCAGCGCGTTGCTTACCTTCGACTCTCTCGACTGCTCCACCGACGCACACAGAGTCCCATCGTCGCCAGCTCCCTGTAAGTTGTACATCCTCGTCTGACATCAGCCTTGTCCTCGTGCAGTAGTCTAACCGTGATCAGTGTAGTACGCTTTCCACTGACAACATGCA